>DASWYJ010000281.1:0-11198 GCA_036405035.1 Burkholderiaceae bacterium | reverse complement strand
GCCTGCGCGGTCTGGTACTGCATGAACTTGCCCATGTCCTGGCCGACCATGCCCATGCCGATCTTCTGGTCGAGGATCTTCTGCAGTTCTTCGGGCAGCGAGACGTTCTGCACCGTCATGCCGTCGAGCTTCAGGCCGATCCTGGCGAACTCGGGCGCCAGCTGGGTGGTCAGTGCCTGGGCAAACTGCAGCTGGTTGGCCGCCAGGTCGAGGAAGGGAATCTGGCTCGATGCAATGGCGTTGCTGATGTTCTGCAGCACCAGGCCGCGCAGCTGGCCGTCGAGGTCGGCCACGGTGTAGCTTTCGCGCGTGCCGGAAATCTCGGTGTGGAACAGCTTGGGGTCGACCACACGGAAGCTGTAGTTGCCGAAGGCGCGCAGCCGCACCGCGCCGAAGTCCTTGTCGCGCACGGTGATGGGCTGGGGCGTGCCCCATTTCTGGTCGACCTGCTGGCGGGTGCTGAAGAAATACACATCGCTCTTGAACGGCGACTCGAACAGCTTGTCCCAGTTCTTCAGGTAGGTCAGCACCGGCAGCGTCTGCGTGGTGAGCTTGTACATGCCGGGGCCAAAGACGTCAGCCACCTTGCCTTCGTTGACGAATACCGCCATCTGCGATTCGCGCACGGTGAGCGAGGCACCGTTCTGGATTTCCATCTCGGCCATCGGGAAGCGCCAGGCCAGCGTGCCATCGCTGTCCTCGGTCCACTGGATGATGTCGATGAATTGTTTCTTGATGAAATCCATCAGTGCCATGGCGTTCTCCGCTGAAGTGTGGAAGGAATGATACCCGCGCACGATTGCTGGCCACAGCGGCGCAAGGCGCCATTCGATAGCACCTATCAATTGATTAGCGGCATTCAATTGGACCAATGAATTGCTAATCAATATCATTTCCAGCAAGTCAATAAATTTTGTCAATCGATGTGGTTTTCACAGGGAGTTTCACCATGGCCCGATTCGCGCGCACCCATTTGCTGACGATCCAGAAGACCGGGAGCTACTACCTCGTCCACATCACCGTGGCGGCCTGCGTGGCCTACGCCGTCACGGGCGATGTGCTGGCGTCGCTCACACTGAGCCTGCTCGAGCCCACGGTGCAGGCCTTTGCCTTCTTTGCCCACGAGAAGGCCTGGGAGCGTGTGCTGCGCCGGCGCGGCGCGCCGCCCGGTGGAATGCCGGTGGTGCAGGGCGCCCCTTCGTGATCGCCTGAGATGGCCTGAAAGGGCCCGCGCGGGGCGGGGTCTACAATTCATTTTCCTTCCAGCGCTGCCACCGGGCCGACAGCCGCCGCCCCGGTGTTGCAGCAGGAGACGATGGATGCCCCAGACAGAGATACGGCCATGACAGACGAAAAGCGCGCCAAGAAACTCGAAGAACTGCGCTGCGCCGCACTCGATTACCACGAGCACCCCACGCCCGGCAAGATCGCGGTCACCGCGACCAAGCAGCTCGTCAACCAGCACGATCTCGCGCTGGCCTATTCGCCCGGTGTGGCCGCGCCCTGCGAGGAAATCGTCAAGGACCCGGCTAACGCGTTCAAGTACACCAGCCGCGGCAACCTGGTTGCCGTCATCACCAACGGCACGGCCGTGCTGGGCCTGGGCGACATCGGCCCGCTGGCCGCCAAGCCGGTGATGGAAGGCAAGGGCGTGCTGTTCAAGAAGTTCGCCGGCATCGATGTGTTCGACATCGAGATCAACGAGAAGCATGACCTCGACAAGCTGGTCGACATCATTGCCGCGCTCGAGCCGACCTTCGGTGGCATCAACCTGGAAGACATCAAGGCGCCCGACTGCTTCTACGTCGAGCGCAAGCTGCGCGAGCGCATGAACATCCCGGTTTTCCACGACGACCAGCATGGCACCGCCATCGTGGTGGGTGCGGCCATCCTCAATGGCCTGAAGGTGGTCGGCAAGGACCCGAAGAAGATCAAGCTGGTGACTTCGGGCGCCGGTGCGGCCGCACTGGCCTGCCTGGGCCTGTTGGTCAAGCTCGGCATCCCGCGCGAGAACATCTATGTGACTGACCTGGCCGGTGTGGTCTACGAAGGCCGCACCGAGTTGATGGACGAGGACAAGATCCAGTTCGCGCAGAAGACCGACGCGCGCACGCTGCGCGACGTGATCGCCGGTGCCGACATCTTCCTCGGCCTGTCGGCTGGCGGTGTGCTCAAGCCCGACATGGTGCAGACCATGGCCGCGCGCCCGCTGATCCTGGCGCTGGCCAACCCCACGCCCGAAATCCTGCCCGAGGACGTGAAGGCCGTGCGCGATGACGCCGTCATGGCCACCGGCCGTTCCGACTACCCGAACCAGGTCAACAACGTCCTGTGTTTCCCCTACATCTTCCGCGGCGCGCTCGACGCCGGCGCTTCCACCATCACCGTGGAGATGGAAATCGCCGCCGTGCATGCGATTGCCGAACTGGCCCAGGCCGAGCAGAGCGAAGTGGTGGCCGCCGCCTATGTGGGCGAGCAGCTGGCATTCGGCCCCGAGTACCTCATTCCCAAGCCGTTCGATCCGCGGCTGATGATCAAGATCGCGCCGGCGGTGGCCCAGGCCGCGGCCGACAGCGGCGTGGCCCTGCGCCCGGTGCAGGACCTGGATGCCTACCGCGACAAGCTGCAGAGCTTCGTGTACGCCTCCGGTACCACGATGAAGCCCATCTTCCTGGCGGCCAAGCAGGCCGAGAAGCGGCGCGTGTGCTACGCCGAGGGTGAGGAAGAGCGCATCCTGCGGGCCTGCCAGATCGTGGTGGACGAAGGCCTGGCGCGCCCCATCCTGATCGGCCGGCCGCTGGTCATTGCCGAGCGGGTGCGCAAGTTCGGTCTGCGGCTGCGCGAGGGGGTGGACTACGACATCGTCAACGTCGAGCAGGACCACCGCTACCGCGATTTCTGGCAGACCTACCACCGCATGACCGAGCGCAAGGGCATCACCATCCAGATGGCCAAGATCGAGATGCGCCGCCGCCTGACCCTGATCGCGGCAATGATGCTGCACAAGGGCGAGGCCGATGGCGTGATCTGCGGCACCTGGGGCACCACCGCCATGCACCTGCATTACGTGGACCAGGTCATCGGCAAGCGCGCGGGCGTCAATACCTATGCCTGCATGAACGGCCTGTTGCTGCCCGGCCGCCAGGTGTTCCTGGTCGATACCCACGTCAACTACGATCCCACCGCCACCCAGCTTGCCGAGATCACCACCATGGCGGCCGAGGAAATGGTGCGCTTCGGCCTCAAACCCAAGGCGGCGCTTCTCAGCCATTCCAATTTCGGCAGCAGCAACCAGCCCAGCGCCATCAAGATGCGTGAAGCACTGGAGCTGCTGCGCACCACCGCCCCGTGGCTCGATGTGGACGGTGAAATGCACGGCGACGTGGCGCTTGACGCCGCGGCACGCGCCATGGTCATGCCCCACAGCACGCTGTCGGGCGAGGCCAACCTGTTGGTACTGCCCAACATCGACGCGGCCAATATTTCCTACAACCTGCTGAAAACCACGGCCGGCGGCAACATTGCCATCGGCCCGGTGCTGCTGGGTGCTGCCCAGCCGGTGCACATCCTGACCGCCAGCACCACCGTGCGCCGCATCGTCAATATGACGGCGCTGACCGTAGCCGACGCCAACGCAGCCCGCTAAGCTTGTGCCCGGAAGCGGGCGCTAACTTGCAATGTCTGCGGATGACTGTTCGTTTGCCTCTTTATTAGGCAGGGCCTTGCTTTTTCGTCGCAAATCAGTCACACTTCCGGCTTGAAATTTTCGGGTAAACCCGAGGGTTCCGAAAGGTGTCGCGATGCTGCGGGTCATAACCAAGAAGATCAATAAGTTAGGGCTCGCTTGGCTTGTGTGTGGGGCGGCAATGCTCGGTACCGCAGCCGTTGGCGCGAAAAGCGGGGTGCCGGCCGAAGCTGCGGCCGTGGTCGCACTCTCCGAACTGCCCCCCCAGGGGCGCAACACCTATGCACTGATTCGGCAAGGCGGTCCTTTTCCGTTTGAGAAGGACGGCACGGTTTTTGGCAACCGGGAGCGGCAGCTTCCGGGCAAGAACCGGGGCTATTACCGCGAATACACGGTGTCCACACCTGGTGTGCGGCATCGGGGTGCCCGGAGGATCGTGTGCGGCGGACAGCCCCGGACGCCGGAAGTTTGTTATTACACGAGCGACCACTACGCCAGCTTCCGGCGGATCGTGGAGCCAGGCCATACCAGCCGGTGACGGGCATTGCCCGGAGCCGGAGTTTTTTTGACTATAGAAAGAGAAGCGAAGATGGACTTGACACTGCGTGGCGTCAGACCCAACATCGTGCAGTCGATACGCGCCTTCCGGGTGCAGGACCTGCAGGATGCCGCCAGCCACCTGGGACAGCATTTCCTGTACGCCAACCTGTCCAGCGCACAAACCAAGCAGGACGTGCTGGACCTGATTGCCGACCAGTTCACCTTCCCTGCCCATTTCGGCAAGAATTTTGACGCGTTGTATGACTGCATGACGGACCCGCTGCACAAGTCGGGCCCGCAGCCTGGCTTCGTCGTGGTGCTGGAGCAGATTCCGGCCAACGTGAAGTTCGACAAGGAAGCCCGCGAGCAGCTGCTCGACATCTTCCGCGACACCGCCGACTACTGGGGAGACCGGAAGATACCGTTCAGGTGCTTCTATTCTTTTCTGTAGCCCGTTCTGCACACACCAGCCAAGCAGAACGGGCGAACCAGGCCCAGGGCACGGAAGCCGTTGCCGAAACCGATGCCATCCCTACTACCGCCGTGACCGAAACCGGCGAAAAGATGCCCACCGACAAGCTGGTGGATGTGTCGCCACTGGCGCTGCGCATGAGCAGCCCTTTCAATGCGGGGTACTGGCTGGCCGCAGCCTGAACGTGGCCCCCCACGTTCGCGCACTGCGTGTTGCTCTTTGCCCCCCAAAGGGGGCCGCGTTTTTCCTTGGGGCGGCCCGACGGAAAAACAGTCGGCTCCGTTGCACGCTGATTCAATAACAAAGCCCGCTTCGTGCGGGCTTTGTTATGTCTGCAGGGCCTGGGCCAACGCCAGGTACTCGTGCACCGGCACTTCCTCGGCACGGCGCTGCAGGTTGAAGCTGCCGGCAAACCGCTTCTCTTCCAGCCAGCGGCCCAGCGAATGGCGCAGCAGCTTGCGGCGCTGGCTGAAGGCCACTTGCACCACGGTGCTCAACAGGGCCACATCCACCACAGCGGGCGCTGCATACGGCACCATGCGGACCACCGCACTGTCCACGCGCGGCGGCGGGTCGAAGGATTCCGGCGGCACGAACAGCACGTCTTCCATCGCATAGCGCCACTGCAGCATCACGCTCAACCGCCCGTAGGCGGCCGTGGCTGGCCGCGCCACCATGCGGTCGATCACTTCCTTCTGCAGCATGAAATGCTGGTCTTCCACCACCGCCACGTGGTCGAGCAGGTGGAACAGGATGGGCGTGGAGATGTTGTACGGCAGATTGCCGACAACGCGCAGCCGGGTTTCCGGCAGGGGGGAGCCAGCACCGATGTCTGTGGCGAGCGCGGTGAAGTCCACTTTCAGCACGTCGGACTCGATCACCCGCAGTTGCGGGTGTGCGCGCAGCCGCACGGCGAGGTCGCGGTCCAGTTCGATCACGGTGAGCTGGCCAAGGCGCTCGACCAGCGGCTGGGTCAGCGCCGCCAGACCGGGGCCGATTTCCACCATGGCCTGGCCGGGAGCCGGGGCAATCGCCGACACGATGCCGTCGATGATGCCGCCATCCGACAGGAAATGCTGGCCGAAGCGCTTGCGGGCGATGTGCCGGGTCATGCTGCGGACCGGGCGCAGCAGCCCATGCGGGAACCTGTGCGGTTCATCTACTGGGGCGGCTCGCGCATTTCCACGTAGGCACGGCCCCGCACTTCCTGGGCCCAAGCCACATAGGCTTCCTCGGATTTCTTCTCGCGCAGGATGTTGCGGGCCACTTCGCGCTGCTGGAGCTGCGTGAGCTTGGTTTCCCGGCGCTCCACCACCTGGATCAGGTGCACGCCGAACCGCGAGGTCAGCGGCTCCGAGATCTGTTCGGGTGCAAGGCGGTTCATGGTGTCCTCGAATTCCGGCACGAACTGCCCCGGGTTCGTCCAGCCCAGATCGCCCCCGTTCGCAGCGGAGCCGTCCTGCGACACCTCCTTGGCCACCGCGGCGAAGTCGGCCTTGCCCTGCACGATGCGCTGGCGGATCTGGCTCAGGCGCTCGCGGGCCGCTGCCTCGGTCAGCTTGGGGCCGGTGCGCAGCAGGATGTGGCGGGCGTGGGTCTGGCTGATGCTGGTGGGCAGGCCGCTGGATTTCTTTTCCAGCACCTTCAGTACATGGAAGCCCGCGCCGCTGCGGACCGGCCCGGTGACGCCGCCGGCCGGTGTGTCCCGGGTCGCGTCGGTGAACAGCGCCGGATAGCGCGCCACGGTGCGCAGGCCGAGCTGGCCGCCCGATGCCTTGTCCGGCGCGCTGGAGAATTCCTTGGCCAGCGCCGCGAAATCGTCGCCCTTGCGGGCGCGCTCCAGCACCGCCTGTGCCCGCGTGCGCAGCGTGGCAATCTGGGCCTCGGTGGCATTTTCCGGAATGGCAATCAGGATGTGGGCGATGTGGATTTCACCGGAACTGGGGTCGAACGCCGACTGCTGTTCACGGATGAACTGGTCCACTTCGATGTCACTGGCGCGGGTGCGCGCTTCCACTTCGCGTTCGCGCAGGCGGCTCAGCAGCAGCTGGTCCCGCAGATCGTTGCGGAATTGCGCCCACGGCAGGCCTTCGGCCTCGACGCGGCGGCGCAGCGCCTCGACCGTCATCTGGTTCTGCTGGGCCACGTTGGTGGTGGCCTGGTCGATCATGCTGTCATCGACCCGCACGCCGGTTTCGCGCGCCTGCTGCAGCTGCGCCCGCTCGTTGATGAGCTGCTCCAGCATGCGCTGGACGAGCTGGTCGCGCGGCGGAATGGCGGTGCCCTGCTGGCCGAGCTGCTGTTCGACCCGGGTCACCCGGGCGCGCAGTTCGTTGTTCGTGATGGGTTCCGAATTGACCACTGCCACGATGAAATCGGCCTGCAGCGGGCCGCTCTGGGCAATGCGCTGGGTGGGCACGGCGCTGATCCGTCCCGAGGGCCGCAGCTGGGCATGCAGGCTGCCACAGAACGTCAGCACGAGAAGGGCCAGCAGGGTGCGGGAGGTGTCGAGTTTCATGGGTGGGGCTCAGTCGTAGCGGGTGAAGCGGCTTGGCGCCGTGGTCTGCTCGCGCAGGTACTGGTAGCGGGGGATGTTGTCTTTCAGGGTCTTCAGCGGATTCGAGCCAAGGCGCGAGAAACCGACGAATTCGAGCTGGAACAGAATGCGCTGGTTGGCCGAGGTGCCGCTGCGCTGCAGCCGTTCGGCGACGATGCGGCCGATCCAGCAGCCGGCGTCGTATTCGAGGCCGACGATCGAATCCACCAGCTTGCTGTCCTGCAGGCTGTAGTTGAGCCGGCCTACGCCGTACCAGCGGCCGCTGCCCTGGCCCTGGCCGATGCCGAGGTTCTGGCCCCGGTCGCCCCACAGGTCGTTCAGGGGCCACTGGAAACCGACGTCGATCTGCTCGCTCTGCGGAAACTGGCTGCCCGATGCACGCTGCAGCCGGTAGGCGGCGCTCACCACGCGGTAGTTGCTCGGGCTGTAGCGCGCGCCCAGCGTGGAGCGGATCGAGCGCCCGGTTTTCTGGTTGAACTGCACCGTACCCTCGGCCGACCAGCGCGGGTCGAAGCTGAAGCCGGCACCGGCCAGCAGGTCGCTGATGCGGTCGAGTTGGGGTGCGCCGCCGGGCAGGGTGACGTTCTGGTCCTTGAAGCGCAGCCGCTGCGCGATGCCGAAGCGGGCGGCTTCGGCACCGGTCCCGGGGTCGAGCAGGCGGGTGGTCACGCCCAGTGTCAGCAGGTTGTTGTCGCTGATGCGGTCGTTGCCGCCAAAGGCGTTCTCGGTGTAGACGGTGGCGAAGTTGAAGTCGTTCGCGGCCGAGTCGTAGTTGGGCAGGAAACTCTGGTCGCGGAACGGCGTGTAGGTATAGAAGGCGCGCGGCTCCAGCGTCTGCACGAAGCTGCGGCCGAAGAAGCTGGCCTGGCGCTCGAGGATCAGGCCGGTGTCCAGGCTGAAGGTGGGCAGCGCCCGCGAGGCCGAGGTGAGGCCGTTGACCAGCGGCGAATCGAACTGGTAGCCGGTCCAGTGGAACTGCGCCTTGGGCACGACGAACCAGCCGGGCGACACCAGCGGGTAGCTCACCTGGCCGAGTGCGTAGGTGCGGTTGCCGTCGGGCTGCCCGGTCAGGAAACGGTCGGACACGAAGCGGGTGTAGTCGCCCTCGAAGGAAAACTCGAAGCCACCCAGGTCGGACTTGTTGTAGCGGGTATTGAGCTGTGGCAGCCGGTCGTAGGGCGGGGTGATGGGCGCGGTCACGTCCTGCAGCGTCTGCCACTTGAGGGTGCGCACGCTGTTGTTGAATTCGCCGATGCTCCAGTTGGCGCTGAAGTCGTTGGCCAGCAGCCGCTGGGTCAGGGAGCTGGTGGCACGCGGGAAGTCGCGCCAGTAGTTGTCGTCGCTGACGCGGTTGAGGTTGAGGTTGACGCCCACCGGGCTGAAGCTGGACAGGCCGGTGTCGATGCTGCCGGTGTGCTGGTACGACAGGCCCCACCGCGAGCGGTCGCGCAATGTGTCATTGGGCATGAAGTCGCCCCGCACCACGCCGTTGTAGTCGCGCTCCAGGTAGCGGAATTCGGCGCCCAGGTCCACACCGCGCCGGGCCAGGAACTCGGGGTAGATGGTGGCGTCGCGGTTGGGGGCGATGTTCCAGTAGTACGGCACCACCAGGTCCAGCCCGCTGAGGTTGTCGATCGCGATGGTGGGCGGCAGGAAGCCCGACTTGCGTTTCTCGCTCAGCGGAAAGCTGATCTCCGGGAAGGGCAGGATGGGCACATCCTGGAAGCGCAGCACCGCGCCTTCGGCCTGGCCCACGTCCTCCTCGTAGTCAAACTTGATGCTGGTGGCCTTCAGGATCCACGCCGGCATCCAGCTCGGGCCGGGCTCGCGCTTGCAGGTGGTGAGGCTGGCGTTGCGCACGATGCTGCGCTTGTCGTCGATGAAGTCGATGCGGTCGGCTTCGCCGTAGCTCTGGTTGCGCAGGAACTGGTAGCGCGGCTTGTCGAAGAAGCCCTCGAAGGCCTCGACCTTCAGCTCCATCTCCTCGCCTTCGTAGATGTTGCCGGCGCGGTTGATGTACACGTGGCCCTTGCCCTTGGCCAGATCGTCGGGCTGCGAATACTCGATGCGGTCGGCGCGGATCACGGTGTCGCCCCGGCGCAGCTCGGCATTGCCCTCGATCACGGTCTCCAGATCGGTGCGGCCGGTGACCTGGTCGCCGCTGATGAAGCTGGGCTGCTGCTTGCGGATCTCGGATGGCAGGGTTTCCTGCAGCAGGGGCGTGCCCCGCAACCGGATGGGCGCCGTGCTGTCGTCGACGGTCTGCGCCGTCGCCATGCCGCCGCAGGCCAGCAGTACCACGGCAGCAATGGGCGTGAGGACGGGGCGTGGGGTGCGCGGGGCGGTAGGACGCATCAGGAGTCGGCTGCAGGGGCGCACGGGTGCGTGGTTGGAGGGCTTGCGGCAGGGCCGGGTTAGTAGAATGGATTATCCATGAGTCACCCCCCTTCCATCGCCTGGCCCGATGCGGCACGCGGGACCGCGTTCGCGGCCTGGCTGGCCGCCGTGGCCCCCACCCACCGGCTGAACCCGGCGAGCCTGCGGCCCGCATCGGCCGACGCCAGCTTCCGCCGCTACTTCCGTATTGACGGGGTAGCCCCCGCGTCCGGCGCGGAAGTGCCCGTATCGCCGCCCGGCAGCCGCATCATCATGGACGCCCCTCCCGCGCTGGAGCGCAGCGACGCCTTCGTGCAGATTGCCGGCCTCATGGCGCAGGCCGGCCTGCGCGTGCCCGCCGTGCTGGAATGGGACGCCGCCCATGGCTTCCTGTTGCTCAGCGACCTCGGCGCGCAGACCCTGCTCGACGTGATCCAGCCTGCGGATCCGCAGGCCAACCTCGGCCTGTACCTGCAGGCCATTGACGCGCTGGTGGCCTGGCAATTGGCCTCTCGGCCGGGCGTGCTGCCGCCATACGACGAAGCGCTGCTCCGGCGCGAGCTGCAGTTGTTCCCCGACTGGTACCTCGGCCGCCACCGTGGTGTGGTGCTGGACGAGCGCCAGCAGGCCACGCTGTCCCAGGCCTTCGATGCCATCGTGGCCAGCAACCTCGCCGCACCCAGCGTGTATGTGCACCGCGACTTCATGCCCAGGAATTTGATGGCCCCCACGCCCCCCACTGCGTATGGTTCGCTGCCCCCCGAGGGGGCGCATTTGGCCTTGGGGCGGCCCGTCGGTGAAACCTCTGCCGCGCATGGCACGGCGTCTCCGCTCGGCGTGCTCGACTTCCAGGATGCGGTGTACGGCCCCATCACCTACGACATCGCCAGCCTGATGCGCGACGCCTTCCTCAGCTGGGAAGAGGATTTCGTGCTCGAAGTCACCGTGCGCTACTGGCAAACGGCGCGCAAGGCCGGCCTGCCGGTCGATGACGATTTTGGTACGTTCTACCGCAGTGTCGAGTACATGGGCCTGCAGCGCCACCTCAAGGTGGCCGGCATCTTTGCCCGGCTCACGCTGCGCGACGGCAAGCCCAAGTACCTCGCCGACGCGCCCCGCTTCATTGGCTATATCCGCTCCACCGCCTCGCGCTACCGCGAACTCGGGCCGCTGCTCCAGCTCATCGACCAGATCGAGGGCATCGACGTGCCCACCGGCTATGCCTTTGGCCGGATGTGAGTCCTTTCTGGCCGTGGCCAGCGCCCATGCTGCCTAGGTTGCTTCATTTTCAATAGCAATCGATGCCCCGTTTCTACTGCCCCCTGGCCCTCGAAAGCGGCGCCACGCTGGAACTCCCGCCCAATGCCGCGCGCCATGTGCAGGTGCTGCGCCTGCAGCCCGGCGATGGCGTGACGCTGTTCAACGGCGCGGGCGGCGAATGGTCGGCGCGTGTCACGCAGATGGGCCGCAGCCATGTGGCGGTGGAAGTGGGCGCGCACGACCCCGCCGAACGCGAGGCGCCGCGCGCCGTGCACCTGGCCCTCGGCATGCCGGCCAACGAGCGCATG
>DASWYJ010000280.1:0-1549 GCA_036405035.1 Burkholderiaceae bacterium | reverse complement strand
GTTCCATGCTGGACCAGGGCTTCACCTGGCAGATGGCGGTGTGGCTGGTGTTTCTGGCCAACTGCATCGTGCTCATCCCCATGGTGCTCATCGGCCGCGTGGGGCCGCGCTACGGCGTGCCGTTCCCGGTGCTGGCGCGGGCCTCCTTCGGGGTCAAAGGGGCCAATCTGCCGGCCGTGCTGCGTGGGCTGGTGGCCTGCGGCTGGTTCTCGATCAACTGCTACTTCGGCGCGCTGGCGCTGCACGGCTTTCTCAACATCCTGGGCATGGGCCTGGCGGGGCCGGCCGACGGGCAGACCATCAGCACTTCGCAGTTCATGTGCTTTCTGGCCTTCTGGGCGGTGCACATCTGGTTCATCTGGAAGGGACCGGAATCCATTCGCCTGCTGGAAGTGATCGCCGCGCCGCTGATGATTGGCGCCTCGGTGCTGCTCGTCGTCGTGCTGATGATGAAGGTGCCCTCCGGCCAACTCTTCAACCTGCCGGCCAAGGTGGTGGAGGGCGGGCCCAAGACCTGGGCGGCCCTGACCGGGTTGGTGGGCTTCTGGGCGACGCTGGCGCTCAACATCCCCGACTTCACTCGCTTTGCGCGGTCGCAGAAGGACCAGGTCATCGGCCAGGCCATCGGCCTGCCCATTCCCATGGCCCTGTTCTCCATGGTGGGCGTGATTGGCTTTTCCGCCTCGGCCATCCTCTACGGCAAGGCGCAGCTGTTCCCCGACGGCCTGCTCACCCAGATGGGCAGCGTGGCGGCGGGCATCGGCCTGCTGGTGATCCTGCTGGCCAACCTCACCACCAACGTGGCGGCCAATCTGGTCTCGCCCTCGTACGACTTCAGCCAGGTGGCGCCGTCCAAGATCAGCTTCCGCATGGGCGGCCTGATCGCGGCGCTGATCGGCCTATTGTTCATGCCCTGGAAGCTGCTGGCCACGTCGGGCGGTTATCTCTTCACCTGGCTGGGCGGTTACGGCACGCTGCTGGGTGCCATTGCCGGCATCCTGCTGGTGGACTACTACCTGGTGCGCAAGGCCGAACTCAAGGTCGACGACCTCTACCGCCGTGGCGGTGAATACGAGTACAGCAACGGCTGGAACCTGCACGCGCTGGTGGCCTTCTTCCTCGGTGTGCTGCCGTGCCTGCCGGGCTACCTGGCTGTTTCGGGCGTGCTCGACAAGGGCTCCGTTCCCGCACTGCTGCAGTCCCTTTTCGACTTTGGCTGGTTCTTCAGCCTGGCGGTGGCCGGCACCTACTACTACGTGACGGCCAAGAAGCACTGATGTGATGAATCGACCCTGCCGGACCGCCCGGCGGGGCTTTCTGCAACCCTGAAGGAGAATCCCCATGAGCCAAGCCCTTGTCATCCGCGGTGGCACCGTGGTCAATGCCGACCGCGAACAGCGTGCCGACGTGCTGTGTGTGGAGGGCCGCATCGTGGCCGTCGGGGACGACGCGGCCCGGCAGGCGCCGGCAGGCGCCCAGGTACTGGACGCCAGCGGCCAGTACGTGCTGCCCGGTGGCATCGACCCGCACACCCACATGCAGCTGCCGT
>DASWYJ010000279.1:0-3187 GCA_036405035.1 Burkholderiaceae bacterium | reverse complement strand
GCCACTTTCTGCCAGGCCAATCCCGGCGCCTTCCACCGCGCCGATGCGGCCGGCTACGTGTACTGGAGCGAACGGGTCATTGAGCTGGACGGCATCAACGCCCAGGTCGCCGCCCGCCTGGCCCGTGCGCTGGACCGCTGGAAAAAGCTCGCCGAGCCTTACCGCAGCGCCGCCCGCGAGGCCATTGCCCGCGTGGCCGCCAAACCCGATCTGAGCAACGACGTGCGCGAAGTCGTGACCCGCGCATTGGCAGATTGAAAGCAACCATGACCCAGAAAATCTCCCTCTCCCGCTACCTCGTCGAACAGCAGCGCATCGACGGCCGCATCCCGCCGCAACTGCGCCTGCTGCTCGAAGTGGTGGCCCGCGCCTGCAAGAGCATCAGCCACGCCGTCAACAAGGGCGCACTCGGCGGTGTGCTCGGCACCGCCAGCACCGAGAACGTGCAGGGCGAAGTGCAAAAGAAGCTCGACATCATCGCCAACGAGGTGCTGATCGAGGCCAACGAATGGGGCGGCCACCTGGCGGCCATGGCCAGCGAGGAAATGGACGGCATCTATGTGGTGCCCAACCGCTACCCGCAGGGCGAATACCTGCTGCTGTTCGACCCGCTCGACGGCTCCAGCAACATCGACGTGAACGTCAGCATCGGCACCATTTTCAGCGTGCTGAAAAAGCCCGACGGCACCGGCGTCAGCGAAGCCGATTTCCTGCAGGCCGGCAACAAGCAGGTGGCGGCCGGCTACTGCGTCTACGGCCCGCAGACCACGCTGGTGCTGACCGTGGGCGACGGCGTGGCCATGTTCACACTCGACCGCGAACAGGGCTCCTTCGTGCTGATCGAGGAAAACGTGCGCATTCCGGAAGACACCAGGGAATTCGCCATCAACATGAGCAACATGCGCCACTGGGATGCCCCGGTGAAGCGCTACATCGACGAATGCCTGGAAGGCCGCGACGGCCCGCGCGGCAAGGACTTCAACATGCGCTGGATCGCCAGCATGGTGGCCGACGTGCACCGCATCCTGACCCGCGGCGGCGTGTTCATGTACCCCTGGGACAAGCGGGAACCCGAAAAGCCGGGCAAGCTGCGCCTGATGTACGAGGCCAACCCCATGGGCTGGCTGGTCGAACAGGCGGGCGGCGCCGCCACCAACGGCCGCCAGCGCATCCTCGACATCCAGCCATCCAAACTGCACGAGCGCGTCAGCGTCATCCTGGGTTCGAAGAACGAAGTCGAGCGCGTCACCGCCTACCACCTGGATTAGCAGCGGCAGAAACGCGCCAACTTGCTGCTAAAATCTGAGGCTTCGCCGGTGTAGCTCAGTCGGTAGAGCAGCTCATTCGTAATGAGAAGGTCGGGTGTTCGATTCATCTCTCCGGCACCAGTAATGGTAGAAAAACCCGCTATCCAAAAGATAGCGGGTTTTCTTTTGGTGGCGCTGGCTTGGGTCCGCAACCATGGTTGGTTTTCAGGCCGGTTCCGGGCAATTGCGGCCGCCCCACCGCATCCTGCGGGTTGTGGCTCGGAACGACCAACTGGTAACCGACTGAAACAGCCAGCCGGTTTGTCAACGCCAAGGCAGCGCGGTGCGTTTCAGGGAGGAACAGGAGTTTTGACATGCCCCGCATCCCACTGAAAAGCTGGAAAAAAGACGACAGGGACCGCAAGCGCTCGCCGCTGCGCTGTGCCCGTTTTCCCAGCTGACCCCCCTTTCCCCGGAGCCTGGTTGCTCCCACTGCGGCCACCCACCGGGTGGCCTGTTTTTTCAGGGAACCCCCTTCAAGGCCGGTAAACCGGTGCTACCGCATCAACCGTCTTCGGGTTCCGGATCGGCTTCCGGCACCATTGCCTGCACCTTGTCGATCCGCTTGCCCTCCAGCGCCATCACGGCAAACACCCATCCAGCACAGGTGATGCGATCGCCTACAGCAGGCAAGTTGCCGGATACCGCCATCAACAGCCCGGCAACGGTGTTGTAGCGGCCCCGGTCTTCGTCGGGCAGTTCACTGATGCCCAGCCGGTCTTTCAGTTCAGCAACCGGCATCAGGCCGTCCAGCACCCAGGAACCATCGGCATGCGCCGTGGCCCAGGCATCGGCGTGGGCGCCGGGCTTCAGTTCGCCGGTAATGGCTTCCAGCAGATCGCGCGGGGTCATGAGCCCCTGCACCACGCCATACTCGTCGACCACGAACACCATCCGCCCGGTCTGGGCACGGAATTGCTCCAGCAATTCCATGCCGCTCAGGGTTTCCGGTACAAACGACGCCGCCTGGGCCAGGGCCTCGACCGACTCGTCCGGCCGGTCGCTGTGCTGCAGCAGCCGCGCCACGCTCACCACACCCACCACATCATCCAGACCGCCCCGGCACACCGGATACCACGAATGCGCGCCTTTGCCGGCGGCCCCACCGGCAAGCTGCAAGGCCTGCACCACGGTATGCGCCGCATCGAGCCATTGCACATCGGCCCGGGGCACCATCAGCGAGGTCAGTGGCCGGTCATCGAGACGAAACACGTTTTGCACCATCTGGTGTTCATGGTGCTCGATCACACCGGCCTCGCGGCCCTCTTCCAGGCTGGCGGTGATTTCCTCTTCGGTCACGGCGCGCGCTGCGGCGTTGTCGATGCGCAGCAGGCGCAGCACCGCGTGGGTGCTGAGTGACAACAGGCGCACAAAGGGCTTGGCGGCGGTGGCCACCCAGGTCATCGGGCGCGCCACCCGGCGCGCCACCATTTCGGGATACAGCTGACCGATCCGTTTGGGCACCAGTTCGCCAAACACGATGGTGACAAAGGTGATGGTGGTCACCACCAAACCGGTGGCCAGCAGGTCGGCGGGCCGGCTGGACAGGCCCAGCCCCTGCAGCCAGACGGATACGCCAAAGCTGAACGCCGCCTCACCGATGATGCCGTTGAGCACCCCGATCGAGGTGATTCCCACCTGTACCGAGGAGAGGAACTGGGTGGGGTTTTCCAGCAGCGTGAGGGCCGCCTCTGCCCCCTTGTCGCCGCCTTCGGCCATTGCCGCAAGACGTGCCTTGCGGCTCGACGCAAGGGCCAGTTCCGACATCGCAAAGACGCCGTTGAGCAGCGTCAGCAATGCGATTAAAAGAAAATCCATGAAACAACGGTGAGAATCGACACATGGCACTTTACTGTATCGGCGACTTGCAGGGCTGCGAC
>DASWYJ010000278.1:0-13489 GCA_036405035.1 Burkholderiaceae bacterium | reverse complement strand
GCGCCGCGCTGCACGGTCTGCCCGGCAATCGATTCGGTGGATTGCAACCAGAGCGTGCGGGCCAGCGGGGAAGCGGTCGTGGTCATGGTGTTTTCCTTGGAGGTGCGGGGCGCAATGCACCCAGACAGAATGCACACAGGGTGTCGATGCCATCGGGACGGGCGGCCGCACCCTTGCGCCGGCCTGCCGGGAGAGGTTCCGGCGGCTGCGTGGCCAGCGGGCCTGCCAGCGATTCCCGCAGCGCGCCGACGATGCAGGTGGCCACCAGTGCGGTATCGGCACACTGCAACTCGCCCGCGGCGACCCCGCTGTCGAGGATGGCGCGGATGTGGGTGGTGAAGCGCGCATGGTGGTCCAGCCGTGCCGCCTCCACCTGGATGTCGGAAGGCTCGGCCAGCATCGCATAGGCCAGCTTGGGGCCGCGGCGCGCCCGCTGCGCGAAGGTGCGGATGGCGGCCTCCAGCCGCTCCAGCGCCGGCCCGCCCGCGTCGGTGATGGCACCCACCACGGCGGTCTCGTGGGCCGTGTGGTAGCCATAGGCCTGCGCCAGCAGGCCGCCCTTGTCAGGGAAATAGCGGTACACCGAGCCGGTCGCCACGCCAGCGATTTCGGCCACGCTGGCAATCTGCACCGCCCGCCAGCCGCCCTCGCCCACCAGCTGCAAAACTGCCTGCAGGATGCGCTCGCGCGTCTCCTGTGATTTGGCGAGCACCCGCTCGGTCTTGTGGTAGGCCATGAATGAAGTGAATATACGTTCACATCATTAGTCTGTCAAACCGGTAGGTGGCGGCGGCACCCCCATCAGGGCGCAAAAAATCTGCCGGAAGCCGGCAAAACTTCACACGCAATTTGCTGGAAATTCGCCTGTAATACGTCGCATCGCACCCGCGCTGTTGCACCGTTTTGTCACGGCCGGGGCCATTCTGATCCGTAGGAAGATCTCCAGAATGGCCCCGGTTGTGGCAAGCCTTCCGGCGCTGCCACACGCTCCGGCCAACGGCTTCTTCTTTACAGCACGGCCCACAACACCCGCGTCGGGATCCCGCCGGTCACCAGCAGCGTGGCCGCGATCACACTCACGATCACGGCGAGCAGGTACACCCCGCCGCCCGCCTTGCGCGCCGGCCGCCCGCGGCGCCGGGTGCTCATGCCACGCTCCCGCAAACCATGGCTTGCGCGGGCACGCCACCGTCACCCGGCAGGCGCACTGGCACGGTCACATCGGGATCGGGGTCGATGCCGGGCGGCGGTACGGGCACGGGTACGGCCGGGGGATGGGGGTCGGGTACGTCGGGGGTACCAGGAACCGGGCTCTGCGCCGGCACATCCGGTGGCGTGCCAGGGCTGGCCATGGCAGGCACAGAAGAAAATGTGGACAGATAGAGGCGGGACATCGGGCCATGCTCCTTTTCGAGCATGATCTCCTGCACCCGCTCCACCGTCTGTCAGCAGGATGGCCTGCACGCTGTCAGTTGCCGCTGACAGCGGTTCACGCGCTGTTTTTCAGCAAAAGAGGCAGCTGGCCAGCGTCGAACCTATCTCGTTAGCTATATTTTTAATAGCTAACGAGACTGCGGTGTTGCTCAGCGCGCAACCAGTTGGCCCCGCACCTCGCCACCGGGATTGATGGCGGTGTGCACATTGATGTACCACTGGCCGGCCATCAGCTCGCTGCCCTGCTCGGTGGTGAGGGTGGCCTGGCCCTGGGACGGGTTGGTCACCGGATTGGCCAGACCCAGCGCAATGCCCGCATTGGCGCCGGCACGGGCGGGGCCATGGAAATGCGCAGCGGTGGGCTGGCCGCTGAGGCCGGCGTAGCTGAGCTTCCAGGTGAACACGCGGGTGATCTTGTCGTAGCTGCCCTCGAGACGGCCGCTGCCCGTGGCCATGACCGGTGGCACTTCCTGGTCGGCGCTGAGGGCCACGTCAAAGGTGGCGCGGCTGCTGAACGGAATCACGATACAGCCGGCCAGCACGGCGAGCAACGCAGTGGCGAACAGGGTACGCAGGGCATGGGTGCGGGTGATCATGGAATTCTCCGGGATAGTGGTGGGAAAGGCGGCGCAGGGCGCCCGCCAATTTACCACCTTCCCGGCACTTTCCACAGCCCCCGGAACGCGCCCGATGGCAGCCGCTACGGCTGCTGTGGCCGGCGATGCGCCAGAAAAAAGCGCAGCATCTCGGCGCTGGCGCTGGGGCCGGCCGGGTCGGCATGGCTGCCGCCGGCATTCCCGCCGGACCAGGCATGCCCGCCGCCCTGCAGTTCCCAGTATTCGGCACCCCAGCCATCGGCGGCGGCATAGGTACTGCGGGTAAAGCTGCGGCCGGCCACCGTCCCGCTGTGCACCTCCGGCGGCGGCAGGGGCGGGCCGCCGGCCAGGCCATGGCCCAGCAGTGCCGCCGCCAGCACCTGCGCGCCATTGCGGGGATGGACCGTGGCGTCGGCATCCCCATGGAACACGATCACCGGTGGCGCGCCGCCGCCAGACGGCGGCGGGGCGTCGCGCACCGGGCCGTTGCGCATCACGGCCAGCGCGTCCATCACATCGCTGGCCAGGCCCTGGGCCACGCCGGAATGCACGCCCACGGCCGCAAAAAGGTCCGGAAAGGCATTGCCGAGCACCACCGCCATCCCTCCGCCGGCAGACAGCCCGGCCACATAGATGCGCGCCAGATCAACCCCATGGGCCGCAGCAATGTGCTGGACCATCGCTGCCAGCAGGGCCGGCTCGCCGTGGCTGCGCTGCTGGTGGCGCCGGGAAAACCAGTTCCAGCAGCGCCCCGGATTGGCGGAGCCGGGCTGCTCGGGGTACAGCACCAATGCGCCCGCGGCCCGCGCGGCTTCGTCCATGCCGGTGCCCCGGGCAAAATCGGCCGCATCCTGCCCACATCCGTGCAGCATGACCACCAGCGGCGGCGGCTGGCCGGTGGCCATCGGCGGCAGGTACAGCAGGTAGTCGCGGGTCCCCTGGGAGTGGATGAACGTGCCGGGCACCGACACACCCGGCCCGGCCGGTTGTACAAGCAGCGGCAGCGGCAATTGTTCGTGTGGGCCAGGCGGGGCGGCAATGGCCGGAATTTCCTCCGCCGCAAAGGCTGCGGGAATGCCGGATTCCGGCACGGCCTCCGGTGGCGGGCCAGCCGGCGCCGGCGCCGGCACGGGTGCGGATACCGGCGCGGGAGGGGGTGCCGCATCCGTCAACACCAGGCGCTGTGCCAGCCGCAGCGCCTGCCGCATCCAGCGCCGCATCATCGCCCTCCCTCTGCAGAACCACGGGAACGGAAAGCAGGAACTGTGCATGTCATGCGCCCACCTTACCACTGCAACCGCGTCCGGCACTGACGGGGCCGGAGCCTATCCATCCAATATCCCGATATCCGGACCAATCCGGGTAGGACAAGGCCCACAACGAGGCGCGCCACTGCCTGATGTTCCTGACGCCGCGCCGGCGGAATACTGCGTCCAGGACATCAAACGAAAGGAAAACACAATGACCCGGTTCAACAGGATTGCCATGGCTTCCGCGCTGGTTTGCAGCGCAACGGTGGGCATCGCCCACGCCGAGGCAGTCGACAACCCCTCGTGGTACATCATGCCGAGCATCGGCGTGACCGACCCCGACAAGCAATTCAACGGTGGTGACAACGCCCCCGGCGTTGGCCTGCGCTTCGGTAAGCAGGTTTCGCCGTCCTGGGATGTCCAGCTGGGCGGTACCCATTCCCGTGACCGTGGCAACGCCACGCGCTACGAGCAGAGCACCCTGGGCGTGGATGGCCTGTACATGTTCAAACGCGGCAATGTCCGGCCTTTCGCGCTGATCGGCGCGGGTGCCCAGCGCGACAAGTACGCTGGCACGGGCGAAAACTCGCCGTATGTGAACATCGGTGCCGGCGTGCAGGTTGCCCTGTCCGACCAGTGGTTCATGCAGGCCGATGTGCGCCGTGCCCGCGCCAACCTGCGGGGCAACAGCTTCGCATTCGACCGCTCCTACACCAACAGCGCCAACATCGGCGTGGCGTATTACTTCGACAAGCCGCCGCAGCCGGTACGCCAGGCACAGTACGTGCCGCCACCGGCACCGGCGCCTGTGGTGCAGGCCCCGCCTCCGCCGCCACCCGCACCCGTGCCGCCGCCCCCGCCTCCGGCACCCCGCTTTGAGCGCGTGACCCTGTCGGCCACGGAACTGTTCGCTTTCGACAGTGCCGAACTGACCCAGCCGCAGCCCAAGCTGGACGAGATCGCCCGGGTGCTGGGCGCCAGTGGCGGCAACGAAAGCATCACCATCACCGGCTACACCGACCGGCTGGGCTCTGAGGCTTACAACCAGAAGCTCTCGCAGCGCCGGGCCGATGCCGTCAAGGCGTATCTGGCCGGCAAGGGCGTGAGCACTTCCCGTCTGAATGCCCAGGGCAAGGGTGAAGCCAATCCGGTGGTGCAGTGTGACCAGAAGAACCGCGCTGCACTCATCAAGTGCCTGGAACCCAACCGCCGCGTCGAAGTCGAGCAGATCGTCATCGAACGTCGCGTGAACTGATCTCCGTAGCCTCTCTCCGCGTCTCCCCTCGCCTGCGCGAAAGCGCAGGCTTTTTTTCGTCTGCAGCCATCAGCGCCCGCCCAGCCCCATCGCCCGTGAAATCACTTCCTTCATGATCTCGTTGGTGCCGCCGTAGATGCGCTGCACGCGGGCGTCGGCGTAGGCGCGGGTGATGGGGTATTCCCACATGTAGCCGTAGCCACCGAAAAGCTGCACGCATTCGTCCATCACCTTGCACTGCAAATCACTGCACCAGTACTTGGCCATGCTGGCGGTGGCGGTGTCGAGCTTGTCCTGGCAAATGAGTTCACAGCACTTGTCCACAAACACCTGCGCCACCTGCACCTCGGTCTGCAGTTCGGCCAGCGTGTAGCGGGTGTTCTGGAAGTTGGCCACGGGCTGTCCGAAGACCTTGCGTTCTTTCACGTAGTCCACTGTCCAGTCGATGGCTGCCTGCGCGGCGGCGATGGCACCTATCGCAATCTGCAGCCGCTCCCACGGCAGTTGCTCCATCAGGCAGATGAAGCCACGGTTCAGCATGGCTTCGCCGCCGAGCAGGTTGTCGGCGGGCACGCGCACGTTGTCGAAGAACAGCTCGCTGGTGTCCTGCGCTTTCAGGCCCAGCTTCTTCAGCCGCTTGCCCACTGAGAAACCGGGCATGCCACGTTCCACGAGCAGCAGGCTGGTGCCCTTGGCGCCGGCGGCCGGGTTGGTTTTGGCCACCACCACCACCAGGTCGGCGTGCCAGCCATTGGTGATGAAGGTCTTGCTGCCGTTGAGCAGGTAGCTGCCGTCCGCCTGCAACAACGCGGTGCTTTTCACGCCCTGCAAATCGCTGCCAGCGGCGGGTTCGCTCATGGCGATGGCGCCAACCATCTCGCCCGTGGCCAGCAGCGGCAGGTATTTCTGCTTCTGCGCCGCAGTGCCGTAATGCAGGATGTAGGGCGCCACGATTTCGCTGTGCAGACCAAAGCCAATGCCGCTGAAACCGCCGCGCCACAGCTCCTCGAACTGCACCGCGGAGTACAACTTGTCGGCCGCCGAGCCGCCGTATTCCTCCGGCATGCTCATGCACAAGAACCCGTTGGCGCCGGCCTTGCGCCAGACCTCGCGGTCGACAAGCCCCTGCTCTTCCCAGAATGCGTGGTGGGGTGCGATCTCGCGGTCGATGAAACGGCGAAAACTGTCGCGGAAGGATGTGTGGTCGCTCGAGAAAAGGGTGCGTTCGATCATGGCCATGGCCTCGTGGGGGTGTCGCTGGCAGGACTATTTTTGGCAAGCACTTGCTTGGTGAAATGAATATACTGCAAGGCCACATTCCCCCACTGTCCCTTTGGAGCCACTCCCATGAGCGAAGCCTTCGTGTTTGATGCCCTCCGTACACCGCGCGGCAAAGGCAAGAAAGACGGCAGCCTGCACGAGGTCAAGCCCGTCAATCTGCTGGCTGGCGTGTTGACCGAACTGCAGCGCCGCAACGATTTCGACACCAGCCAGGTCGACGACGTGGTGATGGGCGTGGTGTCGCCCATCGGCGAGCAGGGGTCGGTCATTGCCAAGGTGGCCGCACTCAAGGCCGGCTGGGATTTCCGCTGCTCCGGCGTGCAGCTCAACCGCTTCTGCGCATCGGGCCTGGAAGCGGTGAACATGGCCGCACAAAAGGTGCGCTCGGGTTGGGAAGACCTGGTGGTGGCCGGCGGCGTGGAAAGCATGAGCCGGGTGCCGATTGGCTCCGACGGCGGTGCCTGGGCGCAAGACCCGGAAACCAGCTGCGCCACCAACTTTGTGCCGCAGGGTATTGGCGCCGATCTGATCGCCACCATCGACGGTTACCGCCGTGAAGACGTCGACGCCTTCGCCATGGAAAGCCAGAAGCGCGCCGCCAAGGCCCGCGAGGGCGGTTACTTCGCCGGCTCGGTGGTGCCGGTGAAAGACTTCCTCGACCAGACCATTCTGGACTACGACGAATTCATCAAGCCCCACACCACGCTGGAAGGCCTGGGCGCGCTGAAAGCCTCGTTCGAGCAGATGGGTGCGATGGGCTTCGACGCGGTGGCGCTGTCGCGCTACCCGCAGGTCGAGCGCATCCACCATGTGCACCACGCCGGCAACTCGTCGGGCATTGTGGACGGTGCGGCGGCCATCCTGATCGGCTCCGAAGCCGCCGGCAAGACCCACCAGCTCACGCCCCGTGCCCGCATCGTGGCCGCCGCCGTGAGTGGCGCCGACCCCACCATCATGCTCACCGGCCCGGTGCCCGCGGCGCTGAAGGCGCTGGCCAAGGCCGGCCTGACGGTGGACCAGATCGATTTGTTCGAGGTCAACGAAGCCTTCGCCGCGGTGCCCATGCGCTTCATGAAGGAGCTGAACGTACCGCACGACAAGGTCAATGTGAACGGCGGCGCCATCGCCATGGGCCACCCGCTGGGTGCCACCGGCGCAATGATCCTGAACACGCTGGTCGATGAACTGCACCGCCGCCAGCTGCGCTACGGCCTGGCCACGCTGTGCGTGGGCGGCGGCATGGGCATTGCCACGATTGTGGAGCGCATCTGATGGCAGCAACCTGGCGCAGCCTGTGCGCGGCTGCGCTGCTGGCTGGCGCGGTGCTGCCCGCCCTTGCCGTGGAACTGCCGCGCATCAACCCCGGCCAATGGGAAGTGATGACGGTGTTGCCGGGCGGTGAGCCCTTTGTGCACCGCGAATGCCTCGCCGACACCTTTCTGTCTGGCTCGGCCACCAGCCGCACCCCCGAGAACGCGGGCTGCACCGACCGGGGTGTACGCCAGAAGGGCAACACCTACACCCGTGAGTTGCGTTGCACCACCGCCGACGGAAAAACCGAAATCCGGCGCAGCCAGTGGACCGTGAAATCCGCGATCTACCTGATCAACAAGAGCGAGCGCACCGTGCACGGCAAGACCGAGCCCATCGCCCAGGTGGAACTGGTTCGCGCCGGCGACTGCCCCGCTCCCTCCCCCAAAAAATAACCCGACCATGAAAACCATTCGCTACGACCTGCACGACGGCATTGCCACCCTCACCTTCGACGAGCCCGACTCCCCCGTCAACACCATGTGCCTGCAGTGGCAGGACGACCTGTCTGACGCCGCCGCGCAGGTGCTGAAGGACAAGGACGCGATCAAAGGCATCGTGTTGGCCTCGGCCAAGAGCACCTTCTTTGCCGGTGCCGATCTGAAGGGCGTGATGCGCCTCACCGCTGCCGATGCACCCAAGGCCTACGCCGAGGTGGAGCGCGTGAAAAAGAACTTCCGCACCATCGAGATGCTGGGCAAGCCGGTGGTGAGCTGCATCAACGGCACTGCGCTTGGCGGCGGCTGGGAAGTGGCGCTGGTGGGCCACTACCGCGTGGCCCTCGACAACCCCAAGACCCAGCTCGGCCTGCCGGAGGTGACGCTGGGCCTGTTACCCGGCGCCAGCGGCGTGACCAAGATGGTGCGGCACCTGGGCCTGATGGGCGCACAGCCCTATCTGGTGGAAGGCAAGCTGTTCAACCCGCGCGAGGCGCTGGCGCTGGGCCTGGTGCATGAGCTGGTGAGCGATGCGGCGCAGCTGCGCGAGAAGGCACTGGAATTCATCGCCGCCCATCCGCAATCGCAGCACCCGTGGGATACCAAGGACTACAAGATCCCCGGCGGCACGCCCGCCAACCCCAAGGTGGCCGGCATGCTGACCGTCGCCCCGGCCATGCTGAAGAAGCAGACGCGCGGCCTCTACCCCGCGCCCGAAGCCATCATGGCCTGCATGGCCGAAGGCGCGATGGTCGATGTGGACACCGCGCTGCGCATCGAGAGCCGGTATTTGGCCAAGCTGATGACCGGCAGCAACGCGCGGGCGATGATCAACACCTTCTTCTTCAACATGAACGCCATCAAGAGCGGCCAGTCGCGGCCCGCCGGCGTGCCCCGGTTCAAGCCTGCGAAGGTGGGCATTCTGGGTGCCGGCATGATGGGCGCCGGCATTGCGTATTCGCAGGCGGCGCGCGGCATCACCACCGTGCTGAAAGACGTGAGCGCCGACAAGGCCGAAGCCGGCAAGGCCTACAGCGTGAAGCTCACGCAGCCGCGTGTGGACAAGGGCAAGCTCAGTCCACACGACCAGAAGGCGCTGCTCGACCGCATCACACCCACGGACAAGGCCAAGGATTTGCAGGGCTGCGACCTCATCATCGAGGCGGTGTTCGAAAACCGCGAACTGAAGGCCAAGGTCACGCAGGAAGCCGAGCCGCAGCTCGCACCCGGCGGCTTTTTCGCCAGCAACACCTCCACGCTGCCCATCGGCGGCCTGGCCACGGCGAGCGCCAAGCCGGAAAAATTCATCGGCATCCACTTCTTCAGCCCGGTCGACAAGATGAAGCTGGTGGAAATCATCCGCGGCAAGCAGACCGACGACGAAACCGTGGCGCGCGCGTTCGACTACGTGCAGGCCTTCGGCAAGATTCCCATCGTGGTGAACGATTCGCGCGGCTTCTACACCAGCCGCACCTTTGGCACCTTTGTGATGGAGGGTGCCGCCATGCTGGGCGAAGGCATTCCCGCGCCGGTGATCGAAAACGCCGGCTTGCAGGCCGGCATGCCGGTGGGGCCGCTGGCGGTACTGGACGAAACCGCGCTCAGCTTGAGCGTGCACGTGCTCGACCAGACCCGTGCCGACCTGCCCGGCTACCAGGCCACACCGGGCGAGCTGCTGGTGGAGCGCATGGTGAAGGAACTGAAACGCCCCGGCCGGGCCGGAGGCGGCGGTTTCTACGACTACCCGGCCGGCCAGAAAAAAATGCTGTGGCCACAACTCAAGCCCCTGTTTGAGAAACCCGCCGTGGCCTGGGACATCGAAGAGCTGAAAGACCGCCTGCTGTACCGCCAGGCGGTGGAAACCGCCCGCTGCCTGCACGAAGGCGTGCTGACCACGGTGCACGACGGCAACATCGGCTCCATCTTCGGTATTGGTTTTCCGGCCTGGACCGGTGGCGCGCTGCAGTTCATCTACGGCATGGGCATTGACGCGTTCGCGCAGCGGGCCGCCGCCCTGGCTGCGGCCTTCGGGCCGGGATTTGTGCTGGACAATGCCGTGGTTGCCAGCCTGCGCGCGCACCAGCCCGCCTACTGATCCCGATCCACTGCGTACCGCCTCTCCATGCCCTCCTCCACCCTGCCGGCGCGGGTGGATGTGCTTGTCATCGGCTCCGGTTTCTCCGGGCTGTGTGTGGCCATCCACCTGAAGAAAGCCGGCTTCCACGATTTCATCCTGCTCGAACAGGCGCCACAGATCGGCGGCACCTGGCGCGACAACCACTACCCGGGTGCGGCCTGCGACATCCCGTCGCACCTGTACTCCTTCTCGTTCGAGCCCAATCCGCGCTGGAGCCGCATGTATCCGGAGCAGGCGGAAATCCAGGATTACGTGCTGCACTGCGCCAGCCACTATGGCCTGCTCCCCCACATCCACTGCAACCAGGGCGTCGCGGCACTGCGCTTCGATGCGGCGCTCGCGCTGTGGCGCGTGACGACCCACAGTGGCCAGGAAGTCCTGGCGCGGGCCGTGGTGTCGGGCACGGGCGGGCTGAGCCGGCCGGCCATGCCCACCATTCCGGGGCTGGACCAGTTTGCCGGCGCGCTGTTCCACTCCGCCCGCTGGGACCACGGTGTTCCACTCGCGGGAAAAACCGTGGCGGTGGTTGGCACCGGCGCAAGCGCCATCCAGTTCGTGCCGCACATCGCACAGCAGGTGGGCCGGCTGCTGCTGTTCCAGCGCACACCGCCCTGGGTGCTGCCCAAGCCCGACCGGCCGCTGGACGACAGCGAGCGCCGCGCCTTCCGGCGTTTCCCGCTGCTGCAGCGGCTGGCCCGCCTGGCCATCTACTGGCAGCACGAAATCCGTGCCGTGGGGTTCACCCGCTGGCCCAGCCTGCTGCGCAAGGCACAGACTTCCGTGCTGCGCTACCTCGCATACAAGATCAGCGACCCGGTCCTGCGCGACCAGCTCACCCCGCGCTACACGCTGGGCTGCAAGCGCATCCTGCTGTCCAGCCATTTCTATCCGGCGCTGGCCCAGCCGCATGTGCAGCTGTACACCAGCCCGATCACCCATGCCAGCGCCGATGGCCTGCACACCGCCGACGGCGTGGCCCATCCGGTGGACGTGATCATTCTCGGCACCGGTTTCCAGGTAGCCGATGCCGGCCTGCCGTTTTCGGTGCAGGGCCAGCGCGGCACCCTGCTGGAAACCGCCTGGCGCGACGGCGCATCGGCCTACCTGGGCAGCACCGTGGCCGGCTTCCCCAACCTGTTCCTGATGACCGGGCCCAACACCGCGCTGTCGCACAACTCGATGATTTTCATGATCGAGGCCCAGACCCGCTACGTGCTGCAGGCCCTCAAAGGCATGCGCGCGCGCGGCGTGCATGCGGTGGTGGTGCGCCCTGCGGTGCAGCAGCGCTTCAACGCCGCCCTGCAGCAGCGCATGGAGCCCACCGTCTGGTCCACCGGCGGCTGCCGGAGCTGGTACCTCAACCGGCAGGGCCGCAACACCACGCTGTGGCCCGGCTTCACCTTCGCCTTCCGCTGGCAGACCCGCCGCTTCGACTGGGCCAGCTACGACACGCTGGACGCGCCGGCCTGACCGGAACCGCCTCGCTACACTGCTGCCTGCGTCCACCAGGACAGCAACACCCTTCTCCCCCGACACCCACAGAAACCTTCCATGCCCTCCATCTCCCCGACCGGCCGCCTCGCCGGCAAAGTCAGCCTCATCACCGGTGCAGCCCAGGGCATCGGCCTGGCGACCGCCATCAAGTTCGCCCGCGAAGGCGCCATCGTCATCGCCTGCGACGTGAAGCAGGCTGCGGTGGACGATGCCGTGGCCCAGTGCCGCGCGCTCGGCGCCGAGGCTGAGGGCTATGTGGTCGATGTGACGCAGCGCGAGATGGTCGATGCCGTGGTGGCGAAGGTCAAGGCGCAGTTCGGCCGCATCGACGTGCTGGTCAACAACGCCGGCATCACCCAGGACGCCCGGCTGCAGAAAATGACGCTGGAGCAGTTCGACCGCGTGATCGACGTCAACCTGCGCGGCGTGTTCCACTGCGCGCAGGCCGTGGCCGACACCATGACCGCCCAGGGCAGCGGCGTGATCCTCAACGCCAGCTCGGTGGTCGGCATTTACGGCAACTTCGGCCAGACCAACTACGCCGCCACCAAGTTCGGCGTGATCGGCTTCACCAAGACCTGGAGCCGCGAACTCGGCCCCAAGGGCGTGCGGGTGAATGCGGTGGCGCCAGGCTTCATTGCCACACCCATCCTGAACACCATCCCGGAGAAGGTCATCACCGAGATGGAACACCGCGTGCCGCTGCGCCGCCTCGGCCAGCCGGAAGAAATTGCCAACACCTACGCATTCCTTGCGAGCGACGAAGCCAGCTACATCAATGGCGCGGTGATCGAAGTGTCCGGCGGCATGTCGGTCTGAGGTGCGCTGATGGGTGAGGCGCCAAACCAGCCCCAGTCGCGGACCGACCTGTTCGTGTCGTTCACGCTGCTGGCGCTGCAGGGCTTTGGCGGCGTGCTGGCGGTGGTGCAACGCGAGCTGGTCGAAAAAAAGCAGTGGCTCACGCGCGAGGAGTTCATCGAGGAATGGGCAGTGGCGCAGATCATGCCCGGCCCCAACGTGGTGAACATCTCGCTGATGATTGGCAGCCGCTACTTCGGCCTGTCCGGCGCGCTGGCGGCACTGGCCGGCATGCTGGCTGCGCCGCTGGTGATCGTGCTGCTGCTGGCGGCGCTGTATGCGCAGTTTGCCACCTACCCGGGCATTGCCGGAGCGCTGCGGGGCATGGGCGCGGCATCCGCCGGGCTGATTCTGGCCACCGGCCTCAAACTGGCACCGGCTTTGAAGACAAACGTGCTCGGGGCCAGCGTCTGTGCTGCATTGTGCGCTCTTTGTTTCATAGCAATTGGATGGCTGCGGCTGCCCCTGGGCTGGGTGCTGCCGGTGCTGGGTGGGCTGGCCTGGCTGCTGGCCTGGCGCAGGATGGGGCCATGAGCATCACGTTGGACGCGGCCGGCTGGCTGCAGCTGTTTGTGCATTTCCTGGCGCTGTCGCTGCTGTCGATTGGCGGGGCCATCACCACTGCGCCGGACATGCACCGTTTCCTGGTGGACCAGCAGCACTGGATGACCGACCCGCAGTTCAACGCCTCGATTGCCATTGCGCAGGCCGCACCCGGCCCCAATGTGCTGTTTGTGGCGCTGATGGGCTGGCATGTGGGGCTCAATGCCGGTGGCCCGTTCACCGGCCTGCTGGCGGTGCTGGTCACGATGGTGGGCATCCTGCTGCCCAGCACCACCCTCACCTACCTGGCGGCGCGCTGGGGCCAGCGCAACCGCGAGCGGCGCAGCGTGCGGGCCTTCAAGCAGGGCATGGCACCCATCGTGATCGGCCTGCTGTTTTCCACCGGCTGGGTGCTGGCCGGCTCGCATGGCCCGGTCACCACGCAATGGCCCCTGCTGCTGCTGACCATCGCCATCACCGTGCTGGTGTGGCGCACCCGCATCCACCTGCTGTGGCTGCTGGCGGTGGGCGCGGTACTGGGCGGGCTGGGCTGGATCTGAGCCGCTTCCCCCGGACGGCGGCGCTCAGCCGCGCTGGCGCAGCGCCTCGTACAGGCAGATGCCGCTGGCCACCGACACATTCAGGCTCTCCACCGCGCCGCGCATCGGGATGCTGATGAGGCCGTCGCAGGTCTTGCGGGTGAGCTGGCGCATGCCGGGGCCTTCGGCGCCGAGCACCAGCGCCACCGGCACGGTCAGGTCGGCCTGGTACAGCGTCTGCGGCGCGTCGTCGCTGGCACCCAGGCACCAGATGTTGCGCTCCTTCAGCTCACCCAGCGTGCGCGCCAGGTTGGTCACCATGAAGTAGGGCACGGTCTCGGCCGCGCCGCTGGC
>DASWYJ010000277.1:0-5300 GCA_036405035.1 Burkholderiaceae bacterium | reverse complement strand
ACCGTCTGGATGTGGCGCGGGCTCGCCGGATCGGACTCGATCATCTTGCGCAGCCGCGACACCTGGACGTCCAGGCTGCGGTCAAAGGGCTCGAAGCCCCGGCCGCGCGCGAGCTGGGCCAGCTTTTCACGCGACATCGGCTGGCGGGGGTGGCGCACCAGCGCTTTCAGCATGGCGAATTCGCCGGTGGTGAGCGGCAGCTCGTCGCCGTTCTTGTGCAGCGTGCGCTGGCCCATGTCGAAAACGAAGGGACCGAACTGCACGGTTTCTTCCTCGCTCGATGGTGCTCCCGGCACCTCGGTGGGAGGGCGGCGGCGCAGCACGGCATGGATGCGGGCCAGCAATTCGCGTGGATTGAAGGGCTTGGCCAGGTAGTCGTCGGCGCCCACTTCCAGGCCAACGATGCGGTCAACATCTTCACCCTTGGCGGTCAGCATGATGATGGGCGTGCGGTCATTTGCGGCGCGCAGGCGGCGGCAGATGGACAGGCCGTCCTCGCCCGGCATCATCAGGTCGAGCACGATGAGGTCGACCGTATCGCGCAGCAGGGCCCGCGTGAGCGCCTTGCCGTCTTCCGCCAGAATGACGTCGAAGCCTTCCTGGGTCAGGTAGCGGCGCAACAGATCGCGGATGCGGGTGTCGTCGTCGGTGACCAGGATTCTGTCGGTTCGCGTCGATGTGAGTGCCATGGGCGGATGGGGTTAGTTGTAACAGGCCGATTTTGCAGTTGCCGGAGCCTTCGATTCGTGCAGAACGCCACGGTTTGACACACTGTTACAAAAGTTGTGGCGCCCGACAAGAGGCTGGGGACAATGGTGTGAACCAATAAGGTTTTGCTGGCGTTGAGGAAGGACCATGAACCCGTTTTGTCGCCGTTGCTGTGCCGTGCTGCTCCTGGCTGCGTGGACGCCTGCATTTTCGCAGGTACCCCATGGCCCGACGCCGCAGCAGCTTGAGCAGGAGCAGCGCCGCGCCGAACTGCGTTCGGCACTGATGAAGGCCCAGGGGTCCGCAGGGGGCAGCGGCGGCGTGCCGGCTGTCCAGGGCCTGCGCCAGCTTTCGCCGGAGGAGCGGGCCCAGTTGCGCGAGCAGTTGCGCCAGCAACAAGGCGGCCACCGGTAGGTGGTTCTGTTTTCTGTCCGGGCCACGAATCTGTGGCGCCGGTTTTCCATTTTCCCACTCTGAAAGACCCCGTGAACGTGCAACGCATGACCCTGAAGAACACACAAGCCCTGTTGCTGGCCACCGCGCTGGCTGCCACGAGCCTGGGCGCCAGCGCCCAGCCAGCCAATTGGCCGGTACCCCAGAACGTGGTGCAGCTGTCGGCGAGTGGCACGGTGGAAGTGCAGCAGGATCTGCTGTCGATCACGCTGAGTACCACCCGCGATGGCAGCGACGCCGCCGCGGTGCAGACCCAGCTGAAGGTCGCGCTCGATGCCGCGCTGACCGAAGCCCGCAAGGCGGCGCAGCCCGGCCAGCTCGAGGTCCGCACCGGCAACTTCAGCCTGTCGCCCCGTTATGGCAAGGACGGCAAGATCAATGGCTGGCAGGGAACGACCGAGATGGTTCTTGAAGGACGCGATTTCGCCCGCATCAGCACAACGGCCGGCAAGGTGCAGACACTGACCCTCGCCGGTGTGGGGTTCGGGCTGAGCCGCGAACAGCGGGCCAAGGTCGAGGGGGAGGCGCAGACGGCGGCCATCGAGCGTTTTCGCGCCAAGGCCACCGAGATCGCGAAGGGATTCGGTTTTGCAGGCTACAGCCTGCGCGAGGTATCGGTCAACGCCAACGACCAGGGCTTTGTTCCGCGGATGAAGGTCATGGCGATGGAAATGCGGGCCGCTTCCGACGCCGCCGTGCCTGTGGAAGCAGGCAAGAGCACCGTGGTCGTGACGGTTTCGGGTTCGGTTCAATTGAAATAACCCCGGCGTGACCGGCTGTCCGGATGCTGCTGCGGCACCCGGACAGCCGCGCGTTTACGGACGGACGACGATGTCGTTCTTGACGCTCTTCACGTGCTTGACGGAGCGGGCCAGGTTTTCAGCCTGCGAGCGTTCAGCCGACGATTTGGCAAAACCCGACAGCTGCACCGTGCCGTTCAGCGTTTCGACGCTGATGGCCGAGGCGGCAACGGTCTTGTCTTCGACGAACTTCGCCTTGACTGCGGTCGTGATGGCCGAGTCATCGACATAAGAGCCCACCGTCTGCTGATCGCGCACAACGGCGCAGCCGGTGGACAGGATGGTGACGCCGGCCATGGTGGCAAAGGCAATGGCGCGAAGATGTTTCTTCATGGATTTCTCCCTTTTGGATTGATTCGAGTTGCGTGCGATTGTTAAAGAAGCGCATCGGCCAGCCGCACCGTACCGGTCGATTTGCGTGGAAACGGACAGGTTGCACCAGACTTGTTCCGGTTGCAACAGTAAAAATCTTTCAGCCATGGCGCTGCTCCTCGCCGGGCGCATCTGCTGCCGGGGCCACGAGTGCCACCAGCAGGCTGGGCAGATCCACCGGCCGCAAGGCCAGCGCCACCACGGCGCCCAGCGAAAGCAGCCGCCAGGGCCGCAGCAGTGCAGCCGCTGCGCCGGCGCCCGCAGCCAGGGCAATGAGCCGTACCGGCTGTTCCCGCGCCAGGTCGTGCAGCGCCGGTTCGGCAATGCGGCCCACCTGACGCCCTACCAGCCGGGCCGGATGGGCCCGCCACCAGGCTCGCAGTGAACGCCGCAGAACGGACCATGTGCCACTGCTGCGGGCACCATCGCCAGGAGGCGACGCGGCGTCGGCCGCATCGTCCTGTCCGCCATGCGAACCCCGCATCTGCGCGAGGATGTGCTGGCGGTTGCGGGCCAGGCGTTGCTGGGGTGTCAGCAGGGATGGCTCAACGGTCATGGCGGGGACGGTCAGTAACGGTATGCAGGGCCTGCAGGTCGGCGCCCAGCTGGGCCCGCACCTCGGCGAATGCCTCGCCCGGCAGGGGCCTGCGTGCTGCGGTCAGCGCCGTGAGCGCCATCAGCAGGACGGCACCCGGCACCAGCACCAAGACCCACTGAAACTGGTTGTGGAGTGCGCCGAGCATCAGCGCAACACCGGCCAGCCCCAGGAAAACCGCGAGGCCCAGTATGGCCAGCACCCAGGCCAGCAGCCGGCGCAAATAGCGTGCGCTGGCATCGGCTGCCTCGTTGCGCACCAGAGCGGCATAGCCGGCGGCATGGTCCAGTGCCAGTTCGGGGCGCTGGATTAGCAGCGAAAAAAGGGGGTGAAGCATGGAGTCGCAGCGTGGGGGTGGTGGGGAGCGCCGGATGGTGGGCAGAAATGGGTCAGCCGCGCTTGCGCAGCGCCATCAGCAGGCCGGCGAGCAAGGCGCCAGCCCCTGCAGCAATGAGAACCGACTTGACCGGCTGCTGGGCAATGTATTTGCCCGTTGCATCGGCATAGCGCTGCACGGATTCCTGGGCCTGCGCACCGGTCTGGGAGGCGGCGTCGATGCCGCGGCGCAGCGTATCCTGGGCCTTGCTGGCCAGGGCTTCGAATGCGGGGCGGGCTTCGCGCTTGAGTTCGCGCACGGTGCCAGCGGCCTGGTCGAGCGCCTGGTGGGCCAGTTCACGGGTGCCTTCGAAGGCGTGGTTGGCGGTATCGGTGGTTGTGTTGGATGGGGTGCTCATGGAGTGCTTTCCTGGATAGGGGGACGGGTGGATGGAAGACGGCTATGGCCTTGCGGCTAGCCCTTGCGGACCAGGCTGGTGATGAAGCCGACGACGGCCAGCACGATGAAGATGAAGAACAAAATCTTCCCGATCTCGACCGCGCCGGCGGCGATGCCGCCGAAACCGAACACCGCTGCGATCAGCGCGATCACGAAGAAAACGATGGAATAGTGCAACATGGCCAATGTCCTTTCGGGATGCCGTCTGGCGGCGGGGTTTGCGGCGGTTTGCGATGCAAGTGCCATGGGAAGTAGCTTAAGCAGGCCGGTGGCGGGCCTGCATCGGCGGCAGCCCGTTGCGCATGTAAGCAAGCGTGACACGGCCGGGTAGGACTGCGCTTACGTTGCGTGCGGGGGCGTTCAGCGGTTTTTGGGCAGCGCGGCAGCGATGCGCGCGCCTTGCCCGGGCGCGGACAGGATGGTGAGCCGCCCGCCGGCCGCTTCGACCCGGTGGCGCATGCCGGCCAGCCCGTGTGCGGTGGGCAGGATCTGGTCCGGCAGGAAACCCTTGCCGTCGTCGGCGACGGCAATGCTGATGTGGTTGCTGAAATCCTGCAGGCTGACGGTGACCTGCCGGGCCTGCGCATACTTGCCGATGTTGGTCAGTGATTCCTGCACCAGCCGGTAGATGGTGAGTTGGGTGGTGCTGGGCATGTCCACGGATTCGATGTCGACCGTTACTGCTACGCCGGACTGTTCCTCGAATTCGCGCGCGAGGATTTCAATGGAGGCCTCCAGCCCGAGGTTGGAAAGCGACGAAGGGCGCAGATCCTCGATGATGCGGCGGGACAGTGCGATGCCGCCGTTGAGCGTGGTGGTGAGATGCTGCAAGCGCTCCAGCGCCTCCGGGCTGTTGCCGACGAGTTTGGAACGCAGCCGCGTCACGTCGAGCTTGGCGGCAGTGAGCAGCGAGCCCAGTTCGTCGTGCAATTCGCGGGCGAGGTGGCCGCGCTCTTCCTCGCGCACATGCTGCAGGTGGGTTGCCAGTGCGCCGAGGCGTTCGGTGCGCTCGAGTACCTGGCGCTCCAGCTGGTCGCGCTCGCGCTGCAGCGCCTCCTGCTCGCGGGCGTCGGCCAGCTTGAGTGCATGGGTTTGCTGCAGGTAGCGGTAGAACGCCAGCAGGCCCGCCAGCGTGACGATGGCGATGGCGATGCGTGAGAGCTGCAGTGTGCGGGTGATGCCGGCCTGGTTGGCTTCCATCTGCGCGGTGGTGGCGTTGATCAGCTGGGCCGTCTGGCTGCGCACCGCGTTCATCTGCTCCAGGCCCACATCGGTCAGCAGTGCCAGGCGCCAGGCTTCGTCATCGCCGGTCTTGCGCAGCTTGACGCTCAGATCGAGCTCGGACTGCTTGCGTGTGGCATGGCTGGCCAGCGTGGCAAAGCTGCCCATGGATTCGGGCTTCTCAGCGTACAGCGCACGCAGGTTGTCGAGATTGCGGCCGATGTCCGCTGCGGCGGCTTCGTAGGGTTGCAGGTATTTTGTGTCGCCGGTCAGCAGGTAGCCGCGCTGGCCGGTCTCGGCGTCCAGCAGCTGCTGCTGCAGCGTGTTCAGCGCCGCGCGGGTGCGCTGCGCATGGGTGGTGGAGATCACGGACTCC
>DASWYJ010000276.1:0-5402 GCA_036405035.1 Burkholderiaceae bacterium | reverse complement strand
TTCCTGCTGCCACGCCAGGCGCGTCCAGCGCAGCGCCGAGGGCTGCGGGCCGATGCGGAAATCCACCTGGCCGGGCTGCAGCTCCAGTGCGGCCAGCGTGTCCGACCACTGCACGGCCACCCCAATGGCGCGGGCCTGCAGCAGCGGTGCACCGGGTGTGCGGTTGTCGGTGATGGCCAGCCGGTCCACGCTGCCGCGCCAGCTGCTGGTGGCGCCGTGCTGCAGGCCGCCCTGCAACTGCAGCACGGTGGCGAGCGCCCGGGTGGTGGCGGGGCGGCCCGCAGCGGGCGGTGTGCCGGCCACATGGGCCTGGGCCTGTAGCGCCAGCGTGTGGGCGGCAGTGGTGCCTTGCAGTGACAGCTCGGCGGTGTCCAGGGTCTGGCCGGCCAGCACCAGCCGGCCGAGCTGCGCGTCGATCCGTGCCGGTGCCTGTGCGCTGCTCCCGAGCTGCCAGCGCACCTGGCCCTGCTGCAGCGCGGCCGTACCGGCCTGCACACCCTGTGCGCGGAGGGTGCCTTCGCTGGTGACGGCGGGCCAGCGGCCACGCACACTGGCCTGGCCCTCGGCCCGCCCGGCCAGCTGGGGCAGCCGGGTGGCGCTGCCATCGGGGTTGGTGCCCTGCGGCAGCAGCGCCAGCAGGGGTTGCAGGGCCTGCAGCGCAGGCGCCTCCAGCCGCAGCGTGGCCTGGTCGTCACTGGCGTTGCCGCTGGCCACGCGGATGCTGGCGTCGAGGCGGTTGCCGGCCAGGGCCATGTCGGCGCTGGCGCTGGCGGCACGCCCGGCCTCGCGTTTCAGGGACAGGTCGGCCCGCGCCGGCACACCGGCGATCTGGCTGCGCGCCAGCGCCAGCGTGGCGCTGCCGGTGTAGCCGGCCAGCAGCGTGCGCCAGTCGGCGGTGGGGGTGGTTGCCGCAGGCGGGGTCCAGGTGGCATCGGCCCGCAGCGTGCCGTTGAGCCGGGTGCTGCCGGGGCGCAGCGCTGGTGGCCGGGCGCCGGGCCACCACAGCAGTGGGTCGAACTGGCCGAGTGTGCCTTCCGCCCGGGTGTGCCAGGCCGTCGCGCCGCCAGCGCGCTCCAGGCTGCCGCTGAGCGTGGCCTGGGCGGCACCGGCCTGCAGCTGGGCACGGTCGACCTGCAGTGCCAGCGCGCCCTCCGCCCCCTGGCGGGCCTTGGCGGCCAGGCGGATGGCCACCTCGCGCGGCGCGCTGCGGGCAAGGCCGGCGCCGTCGAGCAGGCCGGTGAGTTCGCTGGTGAGGGTGGCGGTGGTGGGGTCGCTGTCGCTGGCGGGGGTGTTGCCTTCCAGCGCCAGCAGGCCACCCACGGTGAAGGTGGGCGCGCGGGCGTCCAGCAGCGAGGGCTGGACCCGCTGCAGATGGGCATGCAGGTTCCAGCCGGTGCTGCTGCTGCTGCCGCGCAGTTCCAGCGTGCCGGCGGCGGTGCGGGCGTTGCCCAGCTCGGCCACCAGATCGCGCAGCACCGCGCTCTCCCGGGGCTTGTCGGGCCGGGCCGACGCGGCCAGCGCCAGCACCCGCAGCGGCAGCTGGCCATCGCTCCAGCGGCCGGCATCGCTGTTGGAGAGATCCAGCCGCAGTGTGGCGGGCTGGTCGGGCGCGGGGCTGCGCACGGTGGCGCTGCCGCTGAGCGCGGTGCGCGGCGCGGTGGGCACGAAGGTGGTGAGGTCCAGCCCGGCCATGCGTGCATCGAGCGTGGAGACCGGCCAGGGCAGGAAGGGCTGCACCACCGCGCGCGCTTGCAGCAAGGGGGTGGCGGCGGTTTCGGTGCCGGCCCGCACTTGCGCGTCGGCGGTGAAGCGGGTGAGCGTGCCGGCCAGCGCCGGGCTGCGCAGCTTGCCCTGGGCCAGTGCGGTCTGTGCCAGCGCCAGCGTGCCCTGCAGCGGCATGGCGCCATCGGTGGCGAGCTGCAGCGCACCGGTCAGGCTGCGGATGCCCCAGCCCAGCGCCTGTATCCGGAGCTGGTGGCGGGCGCCGTCTTCGTCGCCCAGTGCGAGTTGGGCCGCCAGCCCCTGCAGCGGGATGCCGCCCAGCGCGGGCAGCTCCACGCTGTCCACCGTGAGGGCGTCGATGCGCAGCGTGACGGGCAGGCGCAGGTCGCGCGGGACGGCGAGCGGCGTGCTGGCCGCTGGCGCGGCGGTGTCCTCCTGCGGCGACAGCGCCACGCGGCCAATGTGCAGGCTGGCCATGTGCAGATCGACCCAGGCGCTGCGGGCCGGCGACCAGGCCAGTTGCAGCCCGCGCCAGCGCAGGTCGTGCAGCTGGAGGCGCTGGCCGGGCCAGGCCACCGCGATTTCCGCCGCAGTGAAGTCGCCGAGCAGCGCGCCTTCCGGGGCTTCCACCGTGATGCCCGGCAGGCGCTGCAGCCACCATGCGGTGCCGCCGGCGGTGCGCAGGCTGGCCACGGCGCCAGCCAGTGCCGCCAGCACCAGCAGCAGCAAGCCGGCCACCACGCCGATGCTTCGCAGCACTCCGCGCCGCCACCGGCGTGGCGCAGGGGCCGGCGGGGCTTCGGTGGCGGGGGGTGGCGCGGGTGGGCTGGACATCCGGGGTCAGAACGTGATGCCCACGCCGAAGTGCAGGCGGAATTCGTGCACAGCCTGGCCATAGGCCACATCCACGCGCAGCGGGCCCACCGGGCTGCGCAGGCGCAGGCCCACGCCGTAGCCCAGCACCGGGTCGAGCGCATTCCACTGGTTGGCGGCGGCGCCGGCGTCGATGAACACCGCACCCAGCAGTGTGGGGAAGGATTCCAGCAGTGGGCGGGTGGCCTCCACGCTGCCCGCCACCAGTACGCGGCCGCTGCTGACGGCGCCATTGACCACCGGGCCGAGCGACTGGAAGGAATAGCCGCGCACCGAATCGTCGCCGCCCGCGCGGAACAGCAGCGTGTCGGGCACGCCCACGCCGGACTGCGCGAACACGCGGGCCGCTTCGATGCGGGCCGAACCCAGCCAGGCGCCACCCAGGGGCCGGTAGGCGGTGAGCCGGGCCAGGCCACGGGCGAATGGCCCGCTGATGGCCACATCCGACACGGCGTAGCCGGCAGCGGCCTCAGCATGCAGCGCCTGGCCGCGGGTGGGCAGCAGCGTGCTGTCGAGGTCGCGCCAGGTGAAGTGGTAGTTGCCGGTGAGCGAGCGGTCGCGCCGGTTGCCACCGGCGCTGTTGGTGGAGGCGCTCAGCACCTCGGCAAAGACCAGCCGGTCGATGCGCTCGCTCTCGAAGGTGCGGCCGGCGCGCAGGCTGGCCGAGCGCACGGTGGCGCCGGCCAGGGTTTCGCGCTGCAGCTTGGCCGAGAGCAGGTAGCGGTTGGCCCCGGTCAGCGGGTGGGTGAGCAGCGAGGATTCCAGCGACTGCCGGTCACGGCCCAGCTCCAGCTTGTTGCGCGCGATCAGGTCGGTGCCGAAGAACGAGCGGTCGAGGAAACGCCGGTTCAGGTGCTCGACCGAGACCCGCTGGCCGGTGCTGTCGCTGTAGCCCACGCCGACTTCGGCCTGGTTCTTCGGCAGCTCCTTCACGCGCACCGCGACCGGGCTGGCCGCTGCCTGCGCCGGGTCGGCGTCGATCTCCACCACGGCGCTCTCGAACAGGTTGGCGCGCTGCAGGCGCTCCTGGAAATCCAGCAGCAGCTTCTCGCTGTAGGGCGTGCCGTTGCCGAAGGTGGCCAGGTTGTCGATGGCGGCACGGTTGTAGCGCTGCAGGCCTTCGGGCTTGAGCGCGCCGAAGTGGAACAGCGGCCCGCTGTCGAGCTGCAGTTCCAGCCGGGCGCTGTTGCTGGGTGCGTCCACCTGCGCGCGGGTGCTGCCCCAGCCGGCGGCGGCGTAGCCGTCGGCGCGGGCGCGGGCCAGCGTGGCGTTCTTGGCGTCGCTCCAGCCGCCCTGGCGGAAGGGTTTGCCGGCGCCGAGCTGCCATTCCTGGCGCAGCCGCAGCACCAGCGCGGTAGCGGCGGGCTGGCCGGCGGCCTGCGCGGATTGCAGGTCGCCGCGCACGTCGATCTGCACCTGGCCCACCGTGGTGCGGGGGCCGGGATCGACCTCGACCACCACCAGCGGCGCGGCACCGCCGCCGGTGTTTTCCCGGCGGGCCCGTACCACGGGATTGAAGTAGCCCTCGGTTTCCAGCAAGGCCCGGGCCTGGGCCGGCGCGGCCTGGATGATGCGATTCAGGTCGGCGAGCGTGACGCGGTCGTTGCCTTCCAGGCGCTGGAAACGGGCAAGGTCGAGGTGGGTCGCGAGCAGCTTGCGCACGTCGTCGGGTGCGCGCACCTCCAGCCCGTAGGCCACGGGCGCATCGGCGCTGGCCACATCCGTGGCGGCGGCGGGCTTGTCGCCCAGCATGCGGGACAGGCCGCCGCAGCCGGCCAGCGCGGCCATCAGCAGTACCAGCAGCGGGGCAGCGGGGCCACGCCGCCGGCTCAGCGGGCCGTGGGGGGCGGTCGGCATCGGGCGCGTTCGATCCATGGCGGCATCTTAAGCGGCGCGTGGGGCCAACGTGCCACCCCACGCGCTTTCACGGACGCAGCGCATGGGCGACGCGATGCCCGGCGGTGAACGCTTCCTCGAACACCGAGTAGCCAGCCAGGTCGCTGTGGGCGAAATGCAGGCGCTGGCCGGCGGCCGGTGGTGTGCGCAGGGCCTGCAGCGCGGGGTGGCCGCGTGTGCCCGGCGTGGGCATGGCCATGGCGTGGCCGTAGCGGGTCAGGGCCATGTGTGTGGCCTTGCGGGGCAGGTCGGGGTGGGCGGTGGCGAGCTCGGCCAGCAGCAGGTCGCGCCAGTGGGTCCACGGTGCGTCGCGCAGCTGGCGCCGGCCATCGGGGGCGTCGCCGAGGGCGCGGTAGCAGGTGAGCACGGTGGCGCCGGGCACCGGCCGCAGGCTTTGGTGCATGGCGTCCACATAGCCCAGGCCGGCGCTGCCGTAGACCACGTTGTCCCAGCTCGGCGGCGCGCCGGGGCGGTCGTACAGCGGCGCGTCGATGTGCACATTGGCCACCAGCCAGGGCGCATAGCGCAGCATGGCGGCGGCTGCGGGCAGCGCGGGCGGCGGGCTTTGCACCACCCGCGCCGCGATGAATAGCGGCAGCGCGCTGATGCAATGGCGGGCCTGCCAGCGCAGCACGGTGCCGCTGGCGTGGTCGAGCGCATCGACCTCCACCCCCCGCGCAGTGGATGCGATGCGCAGCACGCTGTGGCCGGTGCGCAGCCGGCCGCCCAGCGGCGCGGCCAGGCGGCGGCTGAGCCAGGCGTTGCCTTCGGGCCAGGTGAGGAGGAGGCCGTCGCCGGCCTCGCCCACGCCGTCACCCGGCGCATGGAAGCCGTGGCGGCTGGCGAAGTAGTGGATGCCGGCCCAGGCCGACACGGTGGCAACGCCGGCGCCGTAGTCGTCGCGGCAGCAG
>DASWYJ010000275.1:0-2938 GCA_036405035.1 Burkholderiaceae bacterium | reverse complement strand
CACTTCCCATTCAAAGCCCTGGATCAGCACCCCGCCGTTGCGTATGAGCACGTCGCGCACTGGCTCGATCCGCGCCACCACCATACCGTCGGCGCCGTACAGGCGCGCGTTGGGCACGGGCATGCCGTTCGGGGCTTTGTTGCTGACCCACAGCCATCCACCCGATGCCGTGGCCCGGACCTCGTCGTGTGGCCTTTTTTTGCCCTGGTCTCGCAGCAGGTAGGTTTTGCAGAACACTGATTAAATATACAGTGTTTTGGGTGGTCGTCAAGCCCTTGTTTGAGCAGGCTTCCCTCTGGCGGCTGAGTTTGCTTGTTTTGCCGTTTTGCCCGCCATACAGTGGTCTCGCAGCTCCTGACATGGCTGTCTCCTCGATCGACTAGTACCCGATCAATGGCCGGTACCGCTACCCCGGTACCGGCCTCTTTTTTCTCCCCTCCCCAGCGACGACAGCGGCCACCCGTGTGCCTTTTTTTGGCCGCGGGGTGCCGTCAGCATGCGGGACCATGGCAAAAAAGGACTGGGCCGCGTCGCTGAAAACGGTGAACTTCAAGTGCACCGTGTGCACGTTCGCTTTTGAATCGGTGCCGGATCTGATCGAAGACGCACCGGAGATTGCCCACCACCCGTACCGCTACTTTGCGCACTGCCCCACCTGCACCGCGCGCAACCAGCCCCAGGCCACCTGGGAAGCCAACCTGATCAAGGCGCACCAGGCCAGCACCGGGCCGAAGACGCCCGAGGGCATTGCCAAGGTCAGCGCCAACATTGCCGGGCACCCCACGCCTGAGGAAAGCCTGCGCATCAGGTTCAACGCGATGAAACACGGGCTCAATGCCCGCACGGCCAGCTACTTCCCTGCCAAGCCGGACAAGTACGAGTTCTGCAAGCGCTGCGATGTCGACAGGGACTGGTGCAGCGGCCAGCCGGCCTGCGTGAAGCAGACCGAGATTTTCATGCTGCACCACGCGGCCCACGAGCAACGCAACCCGCGGGTGCTGACGGCCATCCATGCCGACCTGCAGGCCGCGCTGACCGCCGCGCTGCAGATGTGCCTGCAAACCGTGCTGGCAGACGGCGTGGTGCTCAAGACACCCCGGGTGGAGCTGAGCAAGGAAGGGAGCATCGTACAGATGGGCTGGTACGACGCCGAGCGCAACTTCCACCCGATCTACGACTACGCGGCCAACCCGGCTTTCAAGCCCATTGCAGATCTGATCAGCCGCCTGGGCCTGAGCATTTCCGACCTGGGCATGACGGTGCGCGCCGCCGATGCCGAGGAAGAACGCCAGGCCGGCCGCCTCACCCTGGGCGACAAGGACACCGAGGAACTGGGCGCCTTCAGCCAGCGCATGGTCGAGACGATGCGCGGCGCGCAGCAGCTGCTCAGCAACGCCCAGGCGGCCCGCAAAGCCGACCCGGTCTTTGTGGAACACCAGGCGCGCGGGGGGGAGGGCTGATGGTCACTGCCCTGCAGCGCCAGAAAAGCAGCATCGTGGCCGAGCGCGAAATCATGCGCTACGCCCTGCCGGACCCCACCACCGGCCTGCGCCCGCACGCCCTCTGGCACAAGCACACGCACAACGTGGAGCTCGATGCCATGCAGATCCTGAAGATGGCCGAGATGGATCTGCACGTGAACACGGTGGACTTCAGCTGCCGCCGTACCGGCAAAACCTTCGTGAAGGAGATCTACAACCTGGAACAGCTGGCCACCAAGCCGCACCAGACCTGCGGCATCGTGGCGCCGCGGATGCAGCAGAGCCAGAACAACCTCAACTACATGACGGACGCGATCCGGCGCAGCCCCATGCTGCGCGCGTTCATCGACTACCAGGCCGGCCGCCCGCAGCTCAAGGACACCGGCTTTACCTTCCGCAACCACAGCGGCGCAGCCGCCTACGGGATCATGAGCCAGGTCGACGGCGACTCGCTCACCATCGCCAGCCTCGAAGAAACCGACGACATGCCGCAGGACCGGCTGATGAGCCGCTTCCTGCCCATGCTGGGCGCTGCCCGCCGCCCGGGCGTGACGCAGGACACCGAGCTGTTCAAGCCGCGCATCCGCATCACCGGCGTGTACAAGGGTGCCGACGTGCTGAAGCGCCTGATCCAAACCGGCCAGTACCACATCCTGCCCGCGGTAGACGTGCACCTGGGCATCCAGATGGGCATGGTGCAAAAGGTGTGGGCCGACAGCATGCGCGAGCAGCTGCCGGCGGAAGAATACCTGCGGCAGTTTTTGTGCATGGACATCCAGGCGCGCAACTGGATCTGGGAGCTGCACATCAAGCGCGCCGGTGCGCTGGGCCTGCAGGCCGGCCTGGAGCGCGCCGGCCCACTGCCGGGCATGCGCTACAAGCGCCGCGGCCTCATTGGCCTGGGCTACGACCATACCGGCCATGGCGAAAACCCCACGGCATCGAAAAGCGCGCTGGTCATCACCGAGGTGATGGGCAACTGGCTCACCTTCCCGTACGTGAAGCTGTGGCCGCCCGGCGTGAGCGACACCACGCTGCGCAAGGACATCGTGGCGATCTGGGACTACTTCCGGCCTGACTACGGGATTGGCGATGCCTACGGCGTGGGCATGATGACCGCCGTCAATGACGACCTGTACAGCAAGGGCCTGACCCACATCAACCGCGAGACCGTTGCCGACGGGGAAAGCAACGCCACGGCATGGAACCAGTGGGCCTTTGCCCCCATGCGCTTCGAGGGCATGACGAAGCACGTCATGGCCAGCGCGCTGCGCGAGGCCTTCCACAACAACCGCGCCGCCTACCCCTATGTAGACACGGCCTTCGAGCACGAAGACCCCGACTGGGTGGCCTTTGTGCGCCAGCTCGGCAACCTGCAGGCCCTGCCCACCAAGGCCAGCTACAGCAGCTTCAAGATGGCCGATACCGCCATCGGCGATGACCTGTTCGATGCCGCC
>DASWYJ010000274.1:0-11178 GCA_036405035.1 Burkholderiaceae bacterium | reverse complement strand
TGCTGGTCCGCTTCGAGAAGCCGGCGCCCGCCGAGCTGCTGGCCGAAGCCCGCCGGCTGAGCGAGGAGATCGAGCTGGATCTGGCCTGGGAGTTCGCACCCGAAGAGGAGTTTGGTTTCGCCGACCTCGCGCGCGACTATTTCAGCACCAGCGCCGGGCTGGCGCAGCAGGTGGCCGCGCTGCTCCGGCTGTTCGACGCCCCACACTATTTCCGCCGCGCCGGCAAGGGCCGCTTCCGCAAGGCGCCGGCCGAGATCGTGCAGCAGGCGCTGCTGGCCATCGAGAAAAAGAAGCAGGTGCAGGCGCAGATCGCGGCCTGGGCCGGTGAGCTGGCCGCCGGCAGCTGCCCGGCACCGATCCGCGAGCAGCTCTACAAGATCCTGTTCCGGCCCGACAAGAATGCCGCCGAATACAAGGCGGTGGTCGAGGCCTCCCGCGCCACCCAGACCGCGCCGCTGGCGCTGCTGCAGCAGGCCGGCGCCATCGATTCGCCCTACCAGTTCCACTGGCGGCGTTTCCTGCTCGACCATTTCCCCAAGGGCACCGGCTTCCCGGCGCTGCAGGCCCCGCAGATCGCCGACGCGCTGCCGGTGGCGGCGGTGCAGGCCTTCTCCATCGACGATTCGCAAACCACCGAGATCGACGACGCGCTCTCGCTGCAGGGCCTGGGCAGCGGCACGGTCACGCTGGGCATCCACATCGCGGCCCCGGGCCTGGCCGTGGTGCCGGGCAGCCCGGTTGATGCACTGGGGCGTGTGCGGCTGTCCACCGTGTACATGCCGGGCTACAAGCTCACCATGCTGCCCGACGCGGTGGTGCAGCACTACACGCTGCAGGAAGGGCGCGACTGCCCGGCCGTGTCGCTGTACGTCACGCTCAATGAAGCCACGCTGGAGATCAAAACCAGCGAAACCAAACTGGAGCGGGTGCCGATTGCCGCCAACCTGCGGCACGACCAGCTCGACGCGCTGGTCACCGCCGACTGGCTGGAAAATCCGGCCACACCCACCCCGGTTGGAAGCAAAAATGCCCTGGGGCCTGCACCCAATGGGCGTGAGACGCTCTCATTTTTGTATCGCCTGGCCAAACACCTGAAGGCCGCCCGCGAAGTGGTGCGCGGCAAGCCGGAGAACTTCAACCGGCCCGATTACAACTTCCGGCTTGTGGGGAATGACGGCGCCGAGCCGCAGGGCGACGAGCAGGTGCAGATCAGCACCCGCCAGCGCGGCGCGCCGCTCGACCTGATCGTGGCGGAGGCGATGATCCTGGCCAACAGCACCTGGGGCCAATGGATGGCCGAGCTGGGCGTGCCCGGCATCTACCGCAGCCAGGCCAGCCTGGCGCCCGGCGTGAAGGTGCGCATGGGTACCAAGGCGCTGCCACACGCCGGCATTGGCGTGAAAAGCTATGCGTGGAGCACCTCGCCGCTGCGCCGTTACACCGACCTGGTGAACCAGTGGCAGATCATTGCCTGCGCCCGCCACGGCAAGACCGCCGCGCTGGCCGCGCCGTTCAAGCCCAAGGACGCGGAGCTGTTTTCCATCATCTCCGGCTTTGATGCGGCCTACTCCGCCTACAACGGCTTCCAGGGCGGCATTGAGCGCTTCTGGACGCTGAAGTACCTGCAGCAGAACGGCATCACCGAACTCACCGCCACGGTGTTCAAGGACAACATGGCCCGCGCCGACACACTGCCGCTGGTGCTGCCGGTGCTGGGCGCGCAGGATTTGCCGCGCGGCGCACGGGTGCGCGTGAAGCTCGGCGAAATTGACGAGATCACGCTGGACGTGGCCGGCACGGTGGTTGAGCGGCTGGACGTGGCGCAGACCGAAGCCGAAGCCGCCGAGGAAGACGACGACGAGCCGGTTGCCGGGCCCATCGCCATTGCCGTCGATGTGACCGAAACCGAAGCAGCCGGCAGCGATAATCCGGCCCCGTGAACCTCCGGTCCTTCAGTCCGCTGCAGATCGCGCTGGGTGCATCGCTGGCGGTCCATGTGGTGCTGTTGACCGTGCGCTTTGTCGATCCGGAGCGCTTCAACCGCGTGTTCCGCGACACACCGCTGGAGGTGGTGCTGGTCAATGCGCGCTCGCAGGAGGCGCCCGAGAAAGCCGCCGCCATCGCCCAGGCGGCGCTGGCCGGTGGCGGCGATGCCGACAGCGGCCGCGCCACCTCGCCACTGCCGCCGTCGGCGCTCACCACCATCGGTGACGATGCCGAGGACGCGCAGCGCCAGATCGAGAACCTGCAGCAGCAACAGACCCAGATGCTGGCCGAACTGCGCCGCGAGATCGCCGCACTCACGCCCACCACGCCGCAGATCGACAGCACCAGCGCCGAAGCCGCCGAGCGCGAGCAGAAACGGCGCCAGTTCGTCAACCTGCTGGCCGAGATCGAGCGCCGCATCAACGAGGAAAACGCGCGGCCCAAGAAACGCTACATCAGCCCCGCCACCCGGGAGGCGGTGTACGCGGTGTACTACGACGGCCTGCGCCGGCGCATCGAGGAACGCGGCACCCTGGATTTTCCGCAGTACGCCGGCCGCAAGCTCTACGGCGAACTCACCATGGCCATTACCATCGACGGCAATGGCCGGGTGATCGACACCGAAATCATGGAGTCCGCGCCCGACCGCGTGCTGAACCGCCAGGCCCAGCAGATCGTGCGCAGCGCCGGCCCCTTCGGCCCCTTCAGCGAGGCCATGCGCCGCAAGGCCGACCAGCTGGTGGTGGTCTCGCGCTTCCGCTTCACCCGCAATGAAACCCTCGAAACCCAACTCACCGGCGAATGACATGACCGAGGCACACAACGACCTGTACTGCGTCATGGGCAACCCGGTGGAACACAGCCGCTCGCCGGCCATCCACGCCCGCTTTGCCGCCCTCACCGGCCAGCGCCTCCATTACGCCAAGCGCCTGGTGCCGCTCGACGGCTTTGCCCCCGCCGTGGCGGCCTTCGTCGCCGAGGGCGGGCTCGGCTGCAACATCACGGTGCCCTTCAAGTTCGAGGCCGCGCCGCTGGCGCAGCAGCTGAGCGCGCGCGCCGCGCTGGCCCAGGCCTGCAACGTGCTCACCTTCACCCGCCAGGCCGATGGCAGCGTAGTGACAACGGCCGACAACACCGACGGCGTGGGCCTGGTAAACGACATCCAGGCCAATGCCGGCTTGGCGCTGGCCGGGCGCGACCTGCTGCTGGTGGGCGCGGGTGGCGCCGCCGCCGGTGTGCTGGGCCCGCTGCTGGAAGCGCGCCCGCGCCGGCTGGTGGTGGCCAACCGCACCGTGGAGCGGGCGCAGGCGCTGGTCGCCCGCCATGCCACGCTGGCCGCCGCCCATGGCTGCACGCTCACTGCGGCAGCGCTGGATGCGGTGGACGGCGCATTCGACGTGGTCGTCAACGCCAGCGCCAGCAGCCTCGGCGGTGCCGCAGTGCCGGTGGCGGGCACCGTGCTGAAACCGGGCGCGCTGGCCTACGACATGATGTACGGCCCGGCGGCCGCGCCCTTCCTGCAATGGGCGGCAAGCCACGGCGCCCATGGCCGCGACGGCCTGGGCATGCTGGTGGAACAGGCGGCCGAAGCCTTTGCGCTGTGGCGTGGCGTGCGCCCGCCGTCGGCCCAGGTGTTGGCCGAACTGCGGGCCGCTTCCCAGGGAGCGGGCTGACCATGCGGACCCTGTTGCGCTGGCTGTGGTGGACGGTGGTGGCGCTGCTCGCGCTGCAGCTGTACTTTGTTGGCCGCATCGCGCTGATGGCGCTGGTCGATCCGCAATCCACCAGCTTCCAGCGCTCGGAAATGTGGCGCATCGCCACCGAGAAAGGCCAACTGCGCTGGCGCCAGCAGTGGGTGCCGTATGCGCAGATTTCCGACAACCTGAAGCGCGCGGTGATCGCCTCGGAAGACGACGCCTTCGCCAACCACGATGGTGTGCAGTGGGACGCCATCGAGAAAGCCTGGCAGAAGAATGCCAAGGCCGAAGCCCAGGCGCTGCAGCGCGCCCGCAGCGGCCGGCCAGCCAAGGTGGTGGGCGGCTCCACCATCACCCAGCAGCTGGCCAAGAACCTGCTGCTCTCAGGCGAGCGCACGCTGCTGCGCAAGGGCCAGGAGTTTGTGCTGACGGTGCTGCTGGAAGTGCTGCTGGGCAAACAGCGCATCCTGGAGATCTACCTCAACAACGTGGAATGGGGCGAGGGTGTGTTCGGCGCCGAAGCAGCGGCACAGCATTATTTCCGCAAGCCGGCCGCACGGCTCAGCGCGTTTGAAGCCGCGCGCCTGTCGGTCATGTTGCCCCGGCCCAAGTTCTTCGAGCGGCTGCCGAACTCGGCCTACCTGTCGGGCCGGGCCGGCACCATCGTGGCACGCATGGGCGACGCGGCGCTTCCCTGACGAGCGCCGCCCCGCAGGGTCACACCCGGGCCACGCTTCCCCCGTATCATCCGCCCATGCTTGCCAAACTGATGAGCCTGTTCCTGCTGGGGCTGGTGCGCGTGCTCACCGGTGCGCAGGCCCGCTGGTATGGCTGCCCGCCCAAGGCCGAGCAGCGCATCTATTTCGCCAACCACCAGAGCCATGCCGACCTGGTGATGATCTGGGCCGCACTGCCGCAGGAACTGCGCGGCATCACCCGCCCCATCGCAGCCAAGGACTACTGGACGCAGACGCCGTTCAAGCAGTGGATCACCACCGCGGTGTTCAACGCGATCTACGTGGACCGCAACAAGACCACCGAGCAGGATCCGCTGGAGCCGCTCATCGAGGCGCTGGGCAATGGCGATTCGGTCATCCTGTTCCCGGAGGGCACACGGGGCAATGCCGAGGAGCCGCAGGCTTTCAAGGCCGGCCTGTACAACCTGGCGATGAAGTTTCCCGAGGTGGTGCTGGTGCCGGCGTGGATCAACAACGTGCAGCGCGTCATGCCCAAGGGGGAGGTGGTGCCGGTGCCGATCCTGTGCTCGGTGACGTTTGGCGCGCCGATCCGCGTCGAGGACGGCGAGGAGCGCCGGGCCTTCCTCGACCGGGCGCGCACGGCGGTCATGGCACTGCGGGACGTCTGACATGGCACGGCCTGCACACCCGCCCCGCCGCCACCCGGCCGCTGTCCGGAGGGCCAGGACATGACGCAATTCCTGCGCAGCCTGAGCCCCAACCAGCAGGTGGGGCTGCTGTTCGTGATCGTTTTCGGCATGCTGGCGCTGGCGAGCCTGGGTGCGCTGGTCTGGTCGATCCGGGACCGCGGCGACGAAGCGGCGGCGGAAGAACGGAGCGCCGCGCTGCGCGACTTCAACGCGCTGCTGCGCACCTCATGGTTCATGGTCACGGTGTTCTGGATCGGCTGGGCGGCGGGCGAGCGGGTGGCCACGGTGCTGTTTGCCGTGGTGTCGTTCTTTGTGCTGCGCGAGTTCATCACGCTCTCGCCCACGCGGCGCGGCGACCACCGCAGTCTGGTGCTGGCCTTCTTCGTGGTGCTGCCGGTGCAGTACGGGCTGGTCATCAACGAGAACTTCGACCTGTTCACGGTGTTCATCCCGGTCTACGTGTTCCTGGCGATTCCGGTGGTCAGCGCGCTGGCCAATGACCCGCAGCGCTTTCTGGAGCGCAATGCCAAGCTGCAGTGGGGCATCATGGTCTGCGTGTATGGCATGAGCCATGTGCCGGCGCTGCTGCTGCTCGACTTTCCGCGCTATGGCGGCAAGAGCGCATTCCTGGTCTTCTTCATGGTGCTGGTGGTGCAGACCTGCATGATCGTGCAGCACCTCGTGGCCCGGCGCATGCACCGGCCGCCCACCGCCCCGCTGGTGAGCCAGAGCTTCAATTGGATGGGCTGGGGCATTGGCGTGGCGGCGGGCAGCCTGCTGGGCGTGGCGCTGTCGGGTATCACACCGTTCAAACCGGGTCAGGCGCTGGGCATGTCGCTCATCGCCTGCACCGCCGGCTCACTCGGCCACCTGGTGATGAAGGCGCTCAAGCGCGACCGGGGCGTGACCAACTGGGGCCGGCACGGCTCGGCCACCACCGGCGCCAGCGGCCTGCTCGACCGGGTCGACTCCCTGTGTTTCGCCGCGCCGGTGTTTTTTCACTCCGTTCGGTGGTATTTCGGGCTCTAGCCAGCGTGAAATCTACTGACTTTGCTCCGTAAACAATAGCAATGCGTATTCTGGGCATCGACCCCGGCCTGCAGACCACCGGCTTCGGCGTGGTGGATGTGCATGGCGCGGCACTTACCTACGTGGCCAGCGGCACGGTGCGCACCACCCACCTCGCGCGGGGCGCGCTGCCCGAGCGGCTGGGTGTGCTCTTCAGCGGCGTGCGCGAGGTGGTGGCACGCTACCAGCCCGACGCGGCGGTGGTGGAAATCGTCTTCGTCAACGTGAACCCGCAGGCCACGCTGCTGCTGGGCCAGGCACGGGGCGCCTGCATGGCCGGCTTGGTGTCGGCGGAGTTGCCGGTGGCCGAATACACCGCACTGCAAATGAAGAAGGCCGTGGCCGGCCATGGCCGGGCCCGCAAGGCCGAGGTGCAGCAGATGGTGATGCGGCTGCTGGCCCTGCCCGGCCTGCCCGGCCAGGACGCGGCCGACGCGCTGGGCCTGGCGATCACCCATGCCCATGCGGGCCAGTTGATGGGCCGGCTGGCGCCACCGGCCGGCAATCCGCAGCGCAAGGCCGGGGCGATGTACCGGGATGGCCGCACGTATTAAGGAAGCCCCCACGCTTGTCGCTTCGCGTACTGCGCTGCCCCCCGGGGGGGCTGGCCTTGCTTGGGGCGGCCCGGCGCTGCGGCCTCAGGAGCCCAGCCGCAGTTCACGTACACCGCGCCCCAGCTTGCGGCGCAGCAGCGCGCGCAGCGTGGTACCGTCGGCATACCCGACCTTGGCCGCGACCTGATCAACGCTGGCCTTGCTGGTCTGCAGCAAATAGGTGGCGCGTTCAACCCGCAGATCCTGGAAGTACGACAGCGGCGTCTTGCCCAGCACGGCGCGCAGCCGCCGTGCGAGCGTACGCTCACTTGCGCCAATATCCTGGGCAGCACTGCCAAGCGAAAAACCCTGCATGCCCTCGGCCAGCCGCTTGCGCGCCCAGCGCTCGAAGCGCTCAACCAGCGGGTCGTTGTGCGCCAGGTGGTCGGGGATCACGTAAGCGGCCTGGGTGGTGCGCGGATCCACCAGCAGATAGCGGGCTGTCAGCGATGCCAGCTTGGGGCTGCGGCTGCGCACCAGCCACAGCGCCAGATCGAGATGGGCCATGGCCGCGCCAGCCGTGACGAAGCCGCCGGAATGCACCAGCATGCGCGACTCGTCCAGCTCGACCTGCGGATAGCGTTCGCGGAACAGTGGCGCCAGCCACCAGGTGGTGGTGGCACTGTGGCCATTGAGCAGCGTGGTGCCCGCCAGCACGAAGGTGGCAGTGCAGGCACCACCGGTGAGCGTGCCCGCACGGGCCACTTCGGACAGCCAGGCCGTGGCATCGGCGATTTCCGGACGGTCCAGTGCGCGGGCCAGTTCCGGCGCCATCTTGGCGCCCAGTGCGGGCACCAGCACCGCATCGGGACGCGGGGCGCGATCCACCGGCAGCACCGGCACGGTCAGCCCATGGCCGGTACGGATGCGCCGCCGCATCCCCACCACCGATACCTCGAACGGTGGGGCGGGCAGACCGATGGTGCCCGCCAGTTCATTGGCAATGCCCAGCGTATCAAGCAGCGAGGCCAGACCGGTATCGAAGAGCTGGTCGGTTGCGAGCAGGTGGATTTTCATGGCGTGAATGGCATCAATAGCACCATTCTCGCCACTGCACGCTTTGCATGCAACCGCCTGCAGCGCAGGTTGACGAAATCGGGGGAGCGGTGGTGCCGGGCTGTCCGGCTCAGGCAATCCGCTCGAGGATCAGCACCAGGAAAAAGCCGCCTGCAGCCAGCAGTGTCCACTTGAGGGTGAGCAGGCCAAACCGGCGGTAGCGGACCTGGCCGGTGCCCGCATAGAACGCGAACGACACACCGGCGGCCAGCAACAGCAGCAGGATGAGCCAGCGAAACAGCAGCATGGCAGGTGCCGGGTGGCTTACCAGGCCCGCGCGAGCTGCGCAAAACCGCCAGGGGCTTTTTTCTCGTCGTCGAAGGTCACGACTTCCCAGGCATCCTCGCGCGTGAGCAGTTCACGCAGCAGCAGATTGTTCAGCGCATGGCCGGAACGGAAGGCACTGTAGGCCGCCAGCAGGGGCCTGCCGAGCAGGTACAGATCGCCCATCGCGTCGAGGATCTTGTGCTTGACGAACTCGTCGTCGTAGCGCAGGCCGTCGCTGTTGAGCACCTTGTAGTCGTCCATCACGATGGCGTTGTCCAGCCCGCCGCCCAGCGCCAGGCCGTTGGCGCGCATCATCTCCACATCCTTGGTGAAACCAAAGGTGCGGGCGCGGGCGATGTCGCGGCTGTAGTTGCCACGGGACATGTCGAACTCGACCCGCTGGCCGGTGGAGTCCACGGCGGGGTGGTCGAAGTCGATCTCGAAACTGAGACGGTAGCCGTGGTACGGCTCCAGCCGGGCCCACTTGGCCGTGGCGCCCTGCCCTTCGCGCACCTCGACCGGCTGGGTCACGCGGATGAAGCGCTTGGGCACCTTCTGCGTGGCGATGCCGGCGCTCTGCAGCAGGAACACGAAGGACGAGGCCGAGCCGTCGAGGATGGGCACCTCTTCGGCGGTGATGTCCACATACAGGTTGTCGATGCCCAGGCCGGCACAGGCCGACATCAGGTGTTCCACCGTGTGCACCTTGGCGCCGCCGTTGGCGATGGTGGAGGCCAGCCGGGTGTCGGTGACCGACAGCGCCGAAATCGGAATGTCGACCGGCTCGGGCAAATCGACCCGCCGGAAAACGATGCCGGTATCGGGCTGGGCCGGACGCAGGGTCAATTCCACCCGCTGGCCACTGTGCAGGCCCACGCCCACGGCGCGGGTCAGGGATCTCAGGGTACGCTGTTCAAGCATGGCCCTATTGTAAAAGTTGCAGCGCGAGACGAAACCCCGCCCGCGTAAACCCTTCGTAAAAATCGGAGACCCCCCAGGGGGCGCCCACCCACAGCCGGGCCGCCCCCAGGTGGGCACGGCCCCTTGGGGCGGCGGAAAGCCACACGCGGTGGGCGACCCGTGGGGGTGAGACGTCCTAGTCGGCCTGCTTGCGCAGGAAGGCCGGGATCTCGAAATCGTCCATGCCACCCGACGACAGCGCGTCCACCTTGGCAGCGGCCTGCGTGCGGTTGGTGCGCCAGACGCTGGGGGTGGCCATGCCGGCATAGTCGGCCTGTGCCACACCAGGCTGGTGGGCGCCGCCGGCGGCGTTTTGCGGCAGCGTGAAGCCCACGTTGTCGGTGCCGGTGCGCAGCACCTGCAGCGGCGGCGCGGTGCGGCGTGCGGCCTGGCGGCTCAGGCCGGTGGCCACCACGGTCACGCGGATCTGGTCACCCAGCTCGTCGTCATAGGCGGTGCCGTAGATCACGTGTGCGTCGGGCGAGGCGTAGGCGCGGATGGTGTTCATCGCCAGCTTGGATTCGCTCAGCTTCAGGCTGCCCTTGGCGGCGGTGATCAGCACCAGCACACCCTTGGCGCCCGACAGGTCGATGCCTTCCAGCAGCGGGCAGGCCACGGCCTGCTCGGCGGCAATGCGGGCACGGTCCGGGCCCTGGGCCACGGCGGTGCCCATCATGGCCTTACCGGGCTCGCCCATCACGGTGCGCACGTCTTCGAAGTCGACGTTCACATGGCCGGGCACGTTGATGATTTCGGCAATGCCGCCGACGGCGTTCTTCAGCACGTCGTTGGCATGGGCGAAGTCCTCGTCCTGGGTGATGTCATCGCCCAGCACTTCGAGCAGCTTCTCGTTGAGCACCACGATCAGCGAATCGACATTGGCTTCGAGTTCGGTCAGGCCGTTGTCGGCATTGGTCATGCGGCGGCCGCCTTCCCAGTCGAAGGGCTTGGTCACCACGCCCACCGTGAGGATGCCCATTTCCTTGGCCACACGGGCGATCACCGGCGCGGCGCCGGTACCGGTGCCGCCACCCATGCCGGCGGTGATGAACAGCATGTGCGCGCCATCGATGGCGGCGCGGATGTCGTCCACCGCGAGTTCGGCGGCATCGCGGCCCTTATCGGGCTTGCTGCCGGCCCCAAGGCCGCTGGTGCCGAGCTGGATGACCTTGTGGGCCGGGCTGCGGGCCAGTGCCTGTGCATCGGTGTTGGCGCAGATGAATTCCACGCCCTGCACGCGGCAGCCGATCATGTGCTGCACCGCGTTGCCACCACCACCACCCACACCGATCACCTTGATCTGGGTGCCCTGGTCGAATTCCTCGACGTCCATCATTTCGATACTCATGTGATTCTCCTTATGTACGGTTTCCTGCAGTTGCCAAAGTTTTTTATCGTGGTATCCATGCCATTGTCATCCGCTCGGCGGCCCTTTTCCGCGCCGCCATCGGGACAGCGGGCTGCGTGCGTAATGGGAAGGGTTGCGCATGATCAGAAGTTCCCCACAAACCAGTCCTTGACGCGGCCCACGGCGGTTTTCACCGAACCGTTCTTCTGTGCTACCTTGAAGCCACGCAGCCGCGCCAGCCGTGCCTCTTCCAGCAGCCCCATCACCGTGGCGGCCCGGGGCTGCGCCACCATGTCCGACAGCGAACTGGCGTACTTGGGAATGCCGCGCCGCACCGGCTTCAGGAAGATGTCCTCGCCCAGTTCCAGCATGCCGGGCATGACCGAACTGCCGCCGGTCAGCACGATGCCCGACGACAGCACTTCCTCGAAGCCCGATTCGCGCACCACCTGCTGCACCAGCGAAAAGATCTCTTCCACCCGCGGCTCGATCACGCCCGCCAGCGCCTGCATGCTCAGCATGCGCGGGCCGCGGTCGCCGAGGCCCGGCACTTCGACCTGACTCTCCGGGTTGGCCAGCAGCTGCTTGGCAAAGCCGGATTCGACCTTGATGTCCTCGGCATCCTTGGTCGGCGTGCGCAAGGCCATCGCAATGTCGCTGGTGATCAGGTCGCCGGCAATCGGAATCACTGCCGTGTGGCGGATCGCCCCCCCGGTGAAGATGGCCACATCGGTGGTGCCCGCGCCAATGTCCACCACGGCCACGCCCAGTTCGCGCTCGTCATCGGTAAGGACGGCCTGGCTGCTCGCCAGCGGG
>DASWYJ010000273.1:0-5085 GCA_036405035.1 Burkholderiaceae bacterium | reverse complement strand
CCAGCAGTTCTTCCTGCATCTTGCGGCGGGTCAGGGCGTCGAGCGCGGCGAAGGGTTCGTCCATCAGCAGCACCCGGGGCTGCATGGCCAGCGCGCGGGCAATCGCCACCCGCTGCTTCATGCCGCCCGACAGCGTGTGTGGATAGCTGTCGGCAAAGGCGGACAGGCCCACCTTGGCCAGATAGTGCCGCGCCCGCTCGGTGGCCTCGCGGCGCGGCAGGCGGCGCGAGGCCACCAGCGGAAACTCCACGTTCTGCAGCACGGTTTTCCATGGCGGGAGCTGGTCGAACTCCTGGAACACCACCACCCGGTCGGGGCCGGGCTCGGAGATGGGCACACCGTCGAGCCGAATCGTGCCTTCCGTGGGTGTAATGAAGCCGGCCACCGCCTTCAGCAGCGTCGATTTGCCGCAGCCCGAAGGGCCGAGCAGCACGAAGCGTTCGCTGTCGTGTATATCAAAACCCACCCGGTGCGTGGCCCGCACCACCTGCCGGGGCGTGCGGTATTCCAGGCTCACCCCGGCCACCTGCAGCGCGGGCCCGGGCGGCGTTGCAGGTTCTGCCACGTCGGGCCGCAGCGGGGTGGCGTGCAGCACCATGGTCAGTTGGCCTTGGCGTTGTGGGGGTCGTCGAAGAAATAATCCCTGGTGCTGGCCGGCGCGTTCTTGATGGCGCCCACCCGGTGCATGAACTGCGCCAGCGGCAGCGTGTTCTGCGGCGTGATCTGGAACTGCACATCCTTGCTCTGGATGATGGACAGCAGCAGCTTGCGGTCGATGTTGGATTTGTTCACCCGCAGGTACACGTCGGCGGCGGCTTCCGGGTTGGCGGTGGCAAAGCGCGCCGCCTGGGCCAGTGCGTCGAGGAAGGCGCGGTAGGTCTTGGGGTTTTCAGCGCGGTATTTTTCGGCGGCGTACAACACCACCGACGACGCCGGGCCGCCCAGCACGTCGTAGGAGTTGAGCAGCACCCGCGCATTGGGGTTGCCCGCCAGCAGCTGTTCCTGGAATGGCGTGTTGCTGAAGTGCGCGGTGATTTCCGTGCCGCCCTTGAGCAGCGCGGCGGTGGCGTCGGGGTGGGGCAGCGCGATCTGGTTCTTGTCGAGCCGGTTGAACTGCGCGTCGCCCCATTTCTTGGCGGAAGCGAGCTGCAGCAGGCGCGACTGCACCGAGACCGTGACGGCCGGCAGCGCAATGCGGTCGCGGTCGGTGAAATCGTCGATGGACTTGACGCTGGGGTTGGTGGTGATGAGCAGGTTGGGGAAGTTGCCCAGCGAGGCCACGCCGCGCACGTTCTGCCGGCCCTTGGTGCGGTCCCAGATGGTCATCAGCGGGCCCACACCGGCGCCGGCGATGTCGATCTGGCCGGCCAGCAGCGCGTCGTTGATGGCGGCGCCGCCGGAGAGCTTGATGAACTCGACCTTCACATCCGGCAGGCCCTGGGCCTTGGCGTTCTTCTGGATGAGCTGCAGGTCCTGCGCAATGTTGAGCAGCAGATAGACCACGCCAAACTGTTCGGCAATGCGGATCTGCCCTTCGGCATGGGCCTGGCCCGGCAGGGCAGCAGACAGCAAAACGGCAGAAGCCGTGGCCAGGGCGGCCAGGCGGCGGCGCAGGCGGGAAGCGGGAGTGGTGGGCATGGGCAGGCAGTCAGGCAAAGGGAGGGAAAAGAGGCGGCGGGTGGCGGTGCTCAGACCGGCACGTCGCCTTCGATGGTGGTGCGGTACAGCTTGCGGCGCAGGTGGTCGGGTGTGCCGCCGGCGAGGTGGGTGACCGAGCGGTTGTCCCAGAACACCAGGTCGTGGGGCTGCCAGCGGTGGCGGTAGATGAACTGCGGCTGGGTGCTGTGGTCGAACAGTTCCTGCAGCAGCGCACGGCCTTCCTCTGCCGGCAGGCCGGCGATGCCGGTGGTGAAATGTTCGCTGACGAACAGCGCCTTGCGCCCGGTTTGCGGGTGGGTGCGCACTACCGGGTGCACGGCCGGCGCCAGCTGGGCGCGCTGCGTGTCCGACAGCGCGGGGCGCCACGGGCTGCGCTCGCGCAATTGCTCGTAGTGGGCCAGATAGGAGTGCTCGGCGCGCAGGCCGGCAATGCGCTCCTGCAGCGCGGCGGGCAGCGTTTCCCAGGCGCGGTGCTGGTTGGCAAACAGCGTGTCGCCGCCCTCTTCGGGCAGCTCCTGCGCGTGCAGCAGCGAGCCCAGGCTGGGCCGCTCTTTATAGGAAAGATCGGAGTGCCAGTAGGCGCCGGCATCGCCCAGGCCGATGGGCTGGCCGTTCTCGATGATGTTGGAAACAATCAGGATGTCCGGGTGGCCGGCCAGCGCAAACTGGTGCAGCACATGCTTCTGCAGCGGGCCGAAACGGCGGCTGAAGTCGAGGTGCTGCTGTGGTGTGATGCGCTGGTCGCGCAGCACCAGGACATGGTGGTCGAGGTGGGCCTGCACCAGCGCGGCAAAGTCGGCGTCGTCCAGCGGGGTGGACAGGTCCAGGCCGAGCACTTCGGCGCCCAGCGGGGCATCGAAGGCGCGCACGGTGAAGCGCGTGGAGGTGGCAGCGGGTTGCGGGCGGGAAAGAACGGCTGACATGGTGTTCCTGCAAGGCGGCGGGCCGATCCCACCATCGCCGGAACTGTAGGCACGCCGGCTTCAAACCGGAACAACTGTTTATTTGGTTGTTTACTACCAAATCATCTGTAGCGACACTCTGCGGTGCGCGGCGCTACAGCGTGTGGGTGCGGTCGCCGTGCGCAAAACCCAGCGGCTCCCAGGGTGCGCCCTTGAAGAAACCAATCACCTTGAACAGCTCGCCCATCTCGTGTTCGGTGAGCAGCTTCTGCGCCATGGCGCGGGTGGCCAGCGGCGCGCCGTCGAGTTGCTGCAGCAGGCCGCAGTTCATCAGGAAACGCGCCTGCGTGCTGTAGCCCAGCACCGGCAGGCCGGCGTTCTGCCCGGCCAGCGCAATGCCGGTGAAGTTCACATGGGCGGTGATGTCCTTGTCGCCCACCGCCACCAGCGGGTCGCCGTCGGCCTGGTGGCCCTGGTGGCACATCAGCGTGCCCATGTGGCGCTGCGGGTGGTAGTACTCGGCTTCGGGAAAGCCGTAGTCGATGAAGAACGCGGCGCCGCGCTGCAGCCGGCCGGCCAGCGTGGCAATGAAGGCCTCGGCCTGGGGGTGGATCTCGGTGAGGTAGTCGCCATCGCTGTCCAGCGGGCAGGGCGGGCGCAGTGCGGTGGGCCGGTCGTCCCAGGCAAAGCCGTCGCCTGCGCGGACCACGCCGCGTTCGTGCCAGACGCCGGCCTTGCGCACCAGCAGCTGCACCGGCATGGCGTCGAGCACCTCGTTGCCCAGCACCACGCCGTCCATCTGCCCGGGCAGCGCGTCGGCCCAGTGCAGCTTGTGCGCGTGGGCCGCCAGCAGGGCCTGCTGGCGCTCCCGCAGGCTGGCCGAGAGTTCGACGATGGTGTAGCGCTGCACCGCGTCGCCCAGCGCATCGAGCAGCTGCAGCGCGAGCGCGCCCGAGCCGGCGCCGAATTCCCACAGCGTGGTGGTGCCGGTCTGTTCCAGTGCCTGCCGCAGCTGCACCGCCAGCGCCCGGCCAAACAGCGGCGACAGCTCCGGCGCGGTGATGAAATCGCTGCCCGATTGCGGCAGCGCGCCGAACTTGCGCCGCCCGCCAGCGTAGTAGCCCAGCCCCGGCGCATACAGCGCTTCGGCCATGAAGGCGTCGAACGCCATCCAGCCGCCGGCAGCGGCAATGGCCGTGTGGATACGCGCGGCAAGGGGGCTCGTTAAAATCGGGCTTGTTGTCACCCGGCGATTGTCCGCCATCGCCCCCACCTCCTTCATGCCCGCCTCTTCCTCTCCCCGCGTCGTGCTGGTCACTGGCGCCGCCCGGCGGCTGGGGCGCGACATCGCGCTGGCGCTGGCCCGGGCCGGCTGGCAGGTGGCGGTGCACTACCGCCATTCTGCCGAAGATGCTCAGAAAACCGTAGCAGACTGTGCAGCATTCACGCTGGGCGCGGCCCTGTTTGATGCCGATCTGTCGGAGGAGGCCGCCGTGCGGGGCCTGGTGCCGCGGGTGGTTGGTGCGCTGGGCCGGCTGGACGCGGTGGTCAACAGCGCCTCCACCTTCGAGCACGACAGCGCCGCCACCTTCGGCTTCGCCGCGCTGGAAAAACACCTGCGCGGCAACACCGGCGCGCCCATCCTGCTGGCGCAGGCGCTGCATGCGCATCTGGCCGGTCGCGATGCTGCCGGCGCGGTGGTCAACCTGCTCGACCAGAAGCTGTGGAACCAGAACCCCGATTTCCTCAGCTACACCCTGTCCAAGGCCGCGCTGGAAGCCGCCAACACCATGCTGGCGCTGGCGCTGGCCCCGCGCGTGCGGGTGGTGGGCGTGGCGCCCGGCCTTACCCTCACCAGCCACCTGCTGGCCGACGAGAAATTCCAGGCGCTGCACCGGCTCAGCCCGCTGGGCCGCTCCTCCACGCCGGACGACGTGGCCGGCGCCGTGCGCTTCGCGCTGGAGAACCGCTCCATCACCGGCACCACGCTGCTGGTGGACGGCGGCCAGCACCTGATGAAATTCGACCGCGATTTTTCGCACATGTGAAACGGGCGGCCCCGCCCCCATCGACCTCCACACCGCACAGCCCCATGTTCAATACCAAAGGCCTCCAGATCCTGACGCTGACCGGCTTGCGTTTAGACGCGAATCTGGGCATCCTCGACCAGGAAAAGAACGCGCCGCAGCCGATCCAGGTCGATGCCGAGCTGAACCTCGGCACGCAGCCGCTGCTGCCGCGCGACGACGACATCGGCCACGTGCTCGACTACCGCAAGGTGCGGCAGATCATCATCGACGAGTGCACCGCCGAGCATGTGAATCTGCTGGAAAGCCTGATCGGCAAGCTGAGCCACCGGCTGATGCAGCTGCCCGGTGTGGTGGGCGTGCGGGTCAAGATCGCCAAGCTCGAAATCTTTGCCGACTGCGAAGTCGCCATCCGCGCCGAAGCCGGCCAGTGGTGAGACAACCGGAGAAAACGCCATGAGCGCCCAATGGATTGACGACGAAGTGGTTCCGCTGGA
>DASWYJ010000272.1:0-5117 GCA_036405035.1 Burkholderiaceae bacterium | reverse complement strand
CACGCTGATGCGTGTCAGTACCGCAACGCCGGTTTCGCGGGCAAATTCCGGAAGGTCGAGATTTTGCCGCAGCACCCCATTATCCCCGCCCTTGAACTCATAGAGCTTCGAGGGCGGCGGCGCCACCCGCGCCACCAGCGCGACTTCACCATCTGGCGTGGCCACACGCGGAAGCTGGCCACGGTCGAGGAAATTGCGGGGGACCCAGCCACGCTGCACCATGACCAGGGTCTGGCTGTTCCGCAGCTGGAGTGGTGTCATGACGAACAGGCCGGGGCGGCCGCCCATCTGGCGGTTGTCGAGGAACACCGTCAGGTCGGCCCGCCACTGCCCCTGCAGGCGCACCGTGCGGTGCACCAGTGCCGTACCATCTCCCGCAGCCAGCAACTCGGCATTGCCGATGGCCGGTTGCTGCTGCCGCGCATCGATGGCCGCCTGCAGAGTCAGCTTTTCCGCGGCGCGATTGAGCTGCCAGTTACCGAGCAGCATGGTCACTACCACGCCCAGTGTGGCGGCGGCAGTAACCCACCAGAATCCTTTTCGGGCCGACACAGGATAATTCATCCTATGACATATCTGGTTGCTGCGGCCTTCGCCGCCATCATTCTCAGCCTGGGCGCGGCGCTCTTCTTCATGCTGAAAGGCGGAGAGGAAGGCAAAGCCAAAAACAGCAAAATGGCACGCGCACTGGCGTTCCGCATCGGGTTTTCGGTACTGCTGTTCATCTGCATGCTGGTGGCCTGGAAACTGGGATACATCCGCCCGACAGGAATTCCGCTGCGCTGAGCGGCTCGGGCGCATTCCCCATCAAAAAAAGCGCCATGAGGCGCTTTTTTTGCGTCGGATCCGTGGGCTTACATCCAGTACACAAGGATATACAGGCCGAGCCAGACCACGTCCACAAAGTGCCAGTACCAGGCAGCGCCTTCGAAGCCGAAATGTTCTTCGGCGGTGAAGTGTCCCTTCATCAGGCGCAGCGTGATGAACAGCAGCATCAGCATGCCCACGAGCACGTGGAAGCCATGGAAACCGGTCAGCATGAAGAACGTCGAGCCATACACGCCGGACGTGAGCTTCAAGTTCAGGTCGGCGTAGGCATGGTAGTACTCGTAGCCCTGCACGAACAGGAACACAATGCCCAGCAGCACCGTGGCCCACATGAAGGCAATGGTCTTGCCACGGTGGTTTTCACGCAGCGCATGGTGGGCAATGGTGATGGTCACGCCCGAGCTGAGCAGCAGCGCGGTATTGATCGTGGGCAGCCAGAACGGCGTCATGGTGGTGAAAGGCTCGACGATGCCTGCGGGCGACGCCGTCACGCCTGCGGCCACGCTGGGCCATACCGCCTTGAAGTCGGGCCACAGCAGCGCGTTGTCCAGGCTACCCAGAGCCGGCACCGAATGGGCCCGGGCCCACCACAGCGCGCTGAAGAAGGCACCGAAGAACATCACTTCGGAGAAGATGAACCAGCTCATGCTCCAGCGGTACGACAGGCCAATCTTGTGCCCGTAGAGCCCGCCCTGGCTTTCGGCGATGGAGTCGCGGAACCACTGGTACAGGATGGCGAACACCCACAACAGGCCGCCAGCCACCGCATAGGCACCCCAGCCATGGCCATTGATCCACTGGCCTGCACCAAAGAACACGAAAAACAGGCCAATGGAGGCCATCACGGGATGGCGTGACGACGCGGGAACAAAATAGTACGGCGCCTGGCCTGCGTGGGATGTCGAACTCATTTCAGCTCCTGGGTTTCCAAATCTCTTGTGAACGCAAAAAAACTTCGGTCAACGGGTCATGCAACCCAGTTGACCAGGCCGATCAGGGCCAAAACAAACAACAGGACCGCCACAAAACCAACTGCCATGATGTGCAGTGGATTGAGCTTGTCAATGTCTTCCCGGTAATCGCTGCCACGGCGCAGGCCGACGAACGACCACGCAACCGCCTTGACCGTCCGCAGCAACGAGCCCTTCCGGCGCGCCGGCGATACGCCTGTAGGCTCCGTCATGCGCCATCTCCGGCGACCGGGGGTGCGGCAGTACGGGCTACCGGGGCAGGTGGCGTCTTGCCACCCACTTCGAAAAAGGTATAGGACAGCGTGATGGTGGTCACGTCTTTCGACAGCTTCGGATCAATCACGAATGCCACAGGCCATTGCTTCTTCTCGCCCGGATCCAGCGTGTACTGGGTGAAGCAGAAGCATTCCAGCTTGTTGAAGTGGGCCATGGCCTGGCGCGGCGCATAACTGGGAATGGCCTGGGCCGCCATGCGGCGGTTCTGCACATTCTGGAATTCGTACATCACCGTGGTCAATTCACCAGGGTGTACCTGCAGCGTGCGAACGGCAGGCTTGAACTCCCACGGACCGCGTGCGTTCGCATCGAACTCCACCGTAATCGTCCGGCTGGTGTCGACCTGCGAATTGACAGGCCCCGTCTTGCCGTAAACACCCGATATTTCGCGCTCGGACAGCGCCAGGACGTTGATACCGGTGAATTCGCAGATGGCCTCGTAGAGCGGCACCAGTGCATAGCCGAATGCAAACATGCCAGCGGCAACCACTGCCAGCTTGCGCAGCATCTTCCGGTTTTCGTGGCTGATGGCCATGGGTATAGGTCCTAGCGTCCGAACAGCGTGACTTTGGCAAAGAAGCCGAGCAGGAATACCACCGCGACCGACGCCAGAATCAGCGCCAGCCTCAGATTGTTCTTTTTCTGCTCGGGTGTCATCGGCATACTTCAGGCTCAGGCAACGATACGGGTCGCGTCAGCATTGAGCTTCGGCGGATTCTCGAAGGTATGGAAGGGTGCCGGCGACGGCACTTCCCATTCCAGACCTTCTGCGGCTTCCCACGGACGCTGTGCAGCCTTCTCGCCCTTGCCGCGCATGCACGGCAGGATGACGAAGAAGAAGAAGTACACCTGCGACAGACCGAAGCCGAAGGCACCGATGGAGGCCACGACGTTGAAGTCAGCGAACTGCAGCGGATAGTCGGCGTAGCGGCGCGGCATACCGGCCAGGCCCAGGAAGTGCATCGGGAAGAAGGTGATGTTGAAGAAAATCAACGACGCCCAGAAGTGCACCTTGCCACGGAATTCGTTGTACATCACACCGGTCCACTTGGGAACCCAGTAGTAGAAACCGGCAAACATCGCGAACAGCGAACCGGCCACCAGCACATAGTGGAAGTGGGCCACCACGTAGTAGGTGTCCTGCAGTTGCAGGTCGATCGGGGCCATGGACAGGATCAGGCCGGTGAAACCACCCAGCGTGAACACGAAGATGAAGCCCACGGCAAACAGCATCGGGGTCTCGAAGGTCATCGAGCCGCGCCACATGGTGGCGATCCAGTTGAACACCTTCACGCCGGTGGGGACCGAGATCAGCATCGTGGCGTACATGAAGAACAACTGGCCCGTGACCGGCATGCCGGTGGTGTACATGTGGTGGGCCCACACGACGAAGGACAGGATGGCGATGGATGCAGTCGCATACACCATGGAGGCGTAGCCGAACAGCTTCTTGCGCGAGAACGCAGGCACGATCTGGCTGATGATGCCGAAGGCCGGCAAGATCATGATGTATACCTCGGGGTGACCGAAGAACCAGAAGATGTGCTGGAACATGATGGGGTCACCACCACCAGCGGGGTTGAAGAAGGTGGTGCCGAAATGGCGGTCGGTCAGCGTCATGGTGATGGCGCCGGCCAGTACGGGCATCACAGCGATCAGCAGGTAGGCGGTGATCAGCCAGGTCCAGCAGAACATCGGCATCTTCATCAGCGTCATGCCGGGGGCGCGCATGTTGAGGATGGTCACGATGATGTTGATCGAGCCCATGATCGACGAGGCACCCAGGATGTGCAGCGCGAAGATGCCGGCGTCCATCGAAGGACCCATCTGCAGCGACAGCGGTGCGTAGATCGTCCAGCCGCCGGCAGGTGCACCACCGGGCATGAAGAACGACGCAGCCAGCATGATGGCGGCAGGAATCAGCAGCCAGAAGCTGAAGTTGTTCATCCGCGCGAAAGCCATGTCACCGGCGCCGATCTGCAGCGGAATCATCCAGTTCGCAAAGCCCACGAAGGCCGGCATGATGGCGCCGAACACCATGATCAGACCGTGCATGGTGGTGAACTGGTTGAACAGTTCGGGATTGACGACCTGCAGGCCCGGCTGGAACAGCTCGGCACGAATGCCCAGCGCGAGCACGCCGCCGAACATGAACATCGTGAAGCTGAACAGCAGGTACAGCGTACCGATGTCCTTGTGGTTGGTCGCGAACACCCAGCGGCGCCAGCCCGTCGGGGCATGGTGGTCGTCGTGGTGGTCGTCATGCGCATGGCCATGATGGTCAAGAACTGCACTCATCTCGGTTTCCTTCTCAATACTCTTGCAATGCGGGGGCGTCGGGCTTACTTGCGCGCGGCCTGAACGTCAGCCGGCTGTACCACCTGCCCGGTCTTGTTGGACCAGTTGTTCTTGGTGTAGGTGACCACGGCAGCAATTTCGGTGTCGCTGAGCTGCTTCCAGGCAGGCATGGAGCCACCACCCGCGCCGTGCAGCAGGATGGCGATCTGTTTGCCCTTGTCGGCGTCGAGCACGACCGGCGAGCCGTCGAGCGCCTTGATCGGACCAGCGCCCTTGCCGTTGGCCTGGTGGCAGGCCGCGCAGTTGGCAGCGTAGACCTTCTCACCGCGCTTGGAAATGTCGTCCAGCGTCCAGACCTTGGCCGGATCGTCGGCCTTGGCAGCCAGCTTCTTCTTCTCGCCATCCACCCAGGCCGTGTATTCGGCAGGCGTCACCACCTTCACGTGGATGGGCATGTAGGCATGCTCCTTGCCACACAGCTCGGCGCACTGGCCATAGAAATCACCGGTTTTCTCGGCACGGAACCAGGTGTCGCGCACGAAGCCGGGAATCGCATCCTGCTTGATGCCGAAAGACGGCACCATGAAAGCGTGGATCACGTCATTGGCGGTGGTGATGATGCGGATTTTCTTGCCGACCGGCACCACCAGCGGGTTGTCGACCTTCAGCAGGTAGTTGTCGACCGTCTCGCCGGGCTTGGGGCCTCCGGCATCGGACATGGCGCGGTGGCCGGCGTCCAGCGTG
>DASWYJ010000271.1:0-5769 GCA_036405035.1 Burkholderiaceae bacterium | reverse complement strand
CGACGGCACCGAGGCGCGGCCCATGGTGCCCGATTCGAGCAGCACGTCGCATTCCACGGTGGGGTTGCCGCGCGAGTCGAGAACTTCGCGGCCGACGATGTCAACAATTGCACTCATTGCTTCTACTTCCTGTTGCTGGATTGAAAAACGGGGGCGGCGCCCGGGGCCTGTCAGAGGCCTTCGACCGCCAGCATGCGCATGATGGCCGCACCCTGGCGGGCATCGCGGGCCTTGCTGTATTCGGGGGATGCGGCAAAGGCCTTGGCGGCCTCGAAGCTGGGGAACTTGAGGATGACCAGACGTTCCGGTGCCCAGTCGCCTTCGAGCACCTCGATCCTGCCGCCGCGGATGCACACCTCGGCGTTGTGGGCCTGCATGGCCGCGCTGGACCACTTGCGGTATTCCTCGTACTGCGCCGGGTTGGTCACGGTGACGTTGGCGATGATGTAGCCACTGCTCATGGGTGGGGAGGGCGCTCAGGCGCCGAAGTTGTTTTCGAGAAAGCCGTTTTTCTTGGTCACGGTGTCCAGCGCCAGCAGGGTTTCCAGCAGTGCCCGCATGTGCTTGAGCGGCACGGCGTTGGGACCGTCGCTCAGCGCCTTGGCCGGGTCGGGGTGGGTTTCCATGAACAGGCCTGCCACACCCACCGCCACGGCGGCGCGGGACAGCACCGGCACCATCTCGCGCTGGCCGCCGGAGCTCGTGCCCTGGCCACCGGGCAGCTGCACGCTGTGGGTGGCGTCGAACACCACCGGCGCACCGCTCTCGCGCATGATGGACAGCGAACGCATGTCGCTGACCAGGTTGTTGTAGCCAAAGCTGGCGCCACGTTCACAGGCCATGAAGACGTCGTCGGGCAGGCCCTTCTCGCGCGCGGCGGCACGGGCCTTGTCGATCACGTTCTTCATTTCGTGCGGGGCGAGGAACTGGCCCTTCTTGATGTTGACCGGCTTGCCCGATTGCGCCACTGCACGGATGAAATCGGTCTGGCGGCACAGGAAGGCCGGGGTCTGCAGCACATCCACCACCTTGGCGGCCTCGGTGATGTCGTCTTCGGTGTGCACGTCGGTCAGTACCGGCAGGCCCAGCTTCGCCTTGACTGTGGCCAGAATCTCCAGCCCCTTGTCACGGCCCGGGCCCCGGAAACTGGTGCCCGAGGTGCGGTTGGCCTTGTCGAAGCTGCTCTTGAAAATGAAGGGAATGCCGAGCGAGGCGGTAATTTCCTGCAGGGCACCGGCCGTATCCATCTGCAGCTGCTCGGACTCGATGACGCAGGGGCCGGCAATCAGGAAGAAGGGCCTGTCCAGGCCCACGTCAAATCCGCACAGTTTCATACCAATACCTCTCCCAACGTGGGCATGGCCGCCTTCGGGCTGCGATCCCCACCTGCGGCGGGGGCCCTCTTCCGCCCTACAGCGCCCACCTCAAATCCGCACAGTTTCATGCTCATGCGACCGCCTTCAATGACTTGCCCTCAGCCGGCTGCGGCTGGCTTTTGCTGCGGGAGGAAGCCGCCTCGATGAAGGCATTGAACAAGGGGTGGCCGTCCCATGGTGTGGACTTGAACTCGGGGTGGAACTGCACGCCCATGAACCAGGGGTGCACGGCCTGCGGCAACTCGACGATCTCGGTGAGCTGCTCGCGCTGGGTCAGTGCCGAAATCACCAGCCCGGCCTTGCGCAACTGGTCCAGGTAGTTCACGTTGGCTTCGTAGCGATGGCGGTGGCGCTCGGTCACCACGTCGCCATAGATCTTGTGGGCCAGCGTGCCCTTGGCCACGTCGGAGCTTTGCGCGCCCAGCCGCATCGTGCCGCCGAGGTCGGAATGTTCGTCGCGGGTCTTGATGGTGCCGTCGGCGTCTTTCCATTCGGTGATCAGCGCGATCACCGGGTGCGGGCTGTCGGCCTCGAACTCGGTGCTGTTGGCGCTGTCCAGTCCGGCCACATGGCGGGCGAATTCGATGGTGGCCACCTGCATGCCCAGGCAGATACCCAGATAGGGCACCTGGTTCTCGCGGGCGAAGCGCGCCGCGCAGATCTTGCCTTCAATGCCGCGCTTGCCAAAACCGCCTGGCACCAGCACCGCATCGAACTTACCGAGCTGGGCCACGTTGTCCGGCGTGATGGTTTCCGAGTCGAGGTAGTGGATCTTGACGCGGGCATGGTTCTTCATGCCCGCGTGGCGCAGCGCTTCGTTGAGCGACTTGTAGCTGTCGGACAGGTCCACATACTTGCCGACCATGACGATCTGCACTTCGGCCTGCGGGTGCTCGGTCTCGTACACCAGGTCGTCCCAGCGCTTGAGATTGGCGGGCGGAGTATTGAGGCGCAGCTTGTCGCAGATCAGGCCGTCGAGGCCCTGCTCGTGCAGCATGCGGGGCACCTTGTAGATGGTGTCCACGTCCCACATGCTGATCACGCCCCATTCCGGCACGTTGGAGAACAGTGAAATCTTGGCGCGTTCCTCATTGGGAATGGGTCGGTCCGCGCGGCACAGCAGGGCATCGGCCTGGATGCCGATCTCGCGCAGCTGCTTGGCCGTGTGCTGGGTGGGTTTGGTCTTGAGTTCACCGGCCGCGGCAATCCACGGCACGTAGCTCAGGTGCACGAAGGCGCTGTTGTTCGGGCCCATGCGCAGGCTCATCTGGCGCACCGCTTCGAGGAAGGGTAGCGACTCGATGTCACCCACGGTGCCGCCGATCTCGACGATGGCGACATCAACATCGGACGCACCGCGCTTGATGAACTCCTGGATCTCGTTGGTCACATGCGGGATGACCTGCACAGTTTTGCCCAGATAGTCGCCGCGGCGTTCCTTCTCCAGCACGCTCTTGTAGATCTGGCCGGTGGTGAAGTTGTTGGTGCGCTTCATGCGCGTGGTGATGAAGCGCTCGTAGTGGCCGAGGTCCAGGTCGGTTTCGGCGCCGTCGTCGGTGACGAAGACCTCGCCGTGCTGGAACGGCGACATGGTGCCCGGATCGACGTTCAGATACGGGTCGAGCTTGATCAGGGTGACCTTGAGGCCACGCGATTCAAGGATTGCTGCAAGGGAGGCTGAGGCGATTCCCTTGCCCAGGGAAGACACCACACCGCCGGTGACGAAGACGAATTTGGTCATGTCAGGGGCGAACGCAAGAGTTCGCTCTGGTGGTAAAGCGAGATTATAGGTGGGGGTCGGCGGCTGCCATGCCGGCACCCCGCCTGCGGGTGTCCAAGAGGAAAAGGGGGTTGGCCGGCAGGGCAGACGATCAGGGAAGCTGGTCGCTGGTGAACAGAAGCAGCTTCTGCGAGGGCGCGAGAACGTCGGGCATGTTGCTGATCGCCACCTGTTTGGCCGGGCCCTGTACAAAACGCAACCGATTGGCCGCTGGGGCGAGCGTGGTGGAAGCACCGAAAGTGGCGCGGCCCGTTTGTGCCAGCGTGACGGGGTTGTACACCAGGACGCGCTCAGCCGCATAGCCCGGGCTGTCCCCGAGGGCCATACAGAGAATGGCGCTGGTTCCGGCAATGCAGTTCGTCCCTCCCAAGAGCCCGCTGGGCGCCAGATCCGTGGTGGAAAAAGTACGGTTTCGCAAAACCAGCTGGGTTCCGATCCGGCTGAGCTCGTTTGCGAAAGTGATGTCGGTTCCGGTTGCGCTGGTTTCCTGAACGCCATCGGCCAGCACGTTGATCGTGCGCAGTGCAGAAGAGCTCAGCTCATTGTCATAGCCATAGATGCGGGCGGCATCGGCCGAGAAAACGATGCGGTTGTTGCCGGAGGAGGAGGGGGTGCGTTTCGGTTGAATCACCTGATTCCGGACCAGAATGACGCCGTCATGGCGCAGCAGCAGGGTGGGTTGGGCCAGGCTGACGGCAATGGTTCCGGCTTCGGCAGGAGAGGGTGCGATGACTTCAGCGACATTGGGCGCGTTCGAAATGGAGTGGCGGGGCAATGCCACGCGGCCTAGTTCATTCAGTTGCGGCAGGGCCAGCCGGGCGACTTCCGCAGTGCCATTGAGCCCCACGTACAGGCTGTTGCCGTCGCTCGCCAGCGCAAGCGCCGAGGGATCCGTAGCCGGCAGGGCGACATAGGTCACCTTCGCGGTGGTGGCATCAATGATGGCAATGCTGTTCGGATGGTTCGCCGCACCCGCAGGGATGGTGGAGTAATACACCTTTTGCCGTGCGTCGTAGACCACCGCCTTGTGGGTCAGGGGCAGCGTGACAACAATGCCCTCCGTTGCCAGGAAGTCGGCCCATGACAAGCCGCCGACCTGCGCGGTTTCCAGCAGCAGCGTCAGCGACGGCTGGACGACCGCGCCATCGCCATCCACCGCGCTCGATACGGACTTGACCATACCGAAGTTCGCGGCGAAATAGGTATCCTCGGTGATGGTTACGGCAAAGGGGCTGAGCCGGGAGTCCGAGGGCAGGATGGTCAATGCCGTGGTGTTGGTGAAATGGGCTACTTCGACGGATTTGGCACCAAATGCCAGGCTTTCGAACCCCCGGAAGACCTGCTTGTACTCAAACCGGAAACCTTCCTGTACCCCATCGTTGTTCAGGTCGCTGCCGAATGCACCGGCACGCCGGTGGATGCGTTGCGCACCGGTAGGGTAGAGCGGCTCGGCGTACAACAGGATCGGCCCGACAATGGACTGAATGGTGGCCGGGAGGGTGGAATCCAGGGTGGTTTCGGAGATTCCTTCGGCGGTTTTCGTGAAGGTGGATGTGTAGTTGCCGGTGCTGTCGGTTTCCCGCACGTTCAGCGCGGCACCGAGCGCTTCCACGGTCCGCACAAGGGTGCCGTTCTGCTGGCCGGATGCGCTTAGTTCGCGGTAGGTCCACCTGTCATTCACCGCCAAGGGAAAGAGGTTGCGCGCGCTGACGTCCAGCCGCGTGCCACTCGGCAGGATGTCCTGAACCAGGGTCACCGGCGGCTGGATCACCGTGGTACTACCGCCACCGCCACCGCCACCTCCTCCGCCGCCATTGTCACCACCGCCCCCTCCACCGCACCCCGCCAAGGTGGTCAAAAGGATCACAAGGAGGGCGTGATTTTTCAGCATCGCAAACATGAGCGGTGTCTCCCCTTCGGTGAAATGGTGCTGTTTTTTGCACTATAGGTGCAGACCATATGGTCAGGCAGGCAACCCCGAAGCTGTTACATTCCCGCGCATGACCGACCTCGCTGGCAAACACATCGTTCTGGGCCTGACTGGTGGCATTGCCTGCTACAAGGCCGCCGAGTTGTGCCGGGCCCTCATCAAGCAGGGTGCCACTGTGCAGGTGGTGATGACGGAGGCCGCGGCGCAGTTCATCACGCCGGTCACGATGCAGGCGCTCTCCAACCGCACGGTGTACGGTTCGCAATGGGACGCACGCGAGCCCAACAACATGGCGCACATCAACCTCTCGCGCGAGGCCGATGCCATTCTGCTGGCGCCTTGCAGCGCCGATTTCATGGCCAGGCTGCTCCACGGCCGTGCCGATGACCTGCTGAGCCTGATGTGCCTGGCCCGGCCGATGGCCACCGTGCCGCTGCTGGTGGCGCCCGCGATGAACCGCGAGATGTGGGCCCATCCCGCCACCCAGCGCAACCTGGCGCAATTGCAGGCCGACGGCGCCACGCTGCTGGGCGTGGGCAGCGGCTTCCAGGCCTGCGGCGAAACCGGCGACGGCCGCATGCTGGAGCCCGCCGAACTGCTCGACGACGTGGTGGCCTTTTTCCAGCCCAAGCTGTTGGCGGGCCGGCAGGTGCTGGTCCCTGCCGGCCCCACGTACGAAGCCA
>DASWYJ010000270.1:0-3303 GCA_036405035.1 Burkholderiaceae bacterium | reverse complement strand
ATCAGGAACAGCGACAGGACCAGCAGGCCGGTAATGGCGAGATCACTCATGGTAGATGGGCCTGGTTGTCTTATTCATTGCGCAAGGCTTCGCCGGGATGGGCGTCGGCGCGTTTGTTCATCACCTCCAGCACCAGCTCGTCGATGAAGGCGATGGCCAGAATCACCGTGCCCACGGCCATGGCGATCTGGGGAATCCACAGGGGGGTGGCATCGCTGCCTGTGGAGATGTCGTGGAACTCGTGCGACTGCCAGGCCAGCTTGCAGCTGTACACCGCAAACAGCACGGCCAGAAGCGTGGCAATGGCCAGGGCCCAGATCTCAAAGGCTTTCTTGGCGCCGCCCTTCAAAAAGTTGAGCAGCAGCGTGACGCGGATGTGCTCACCGCGCTTCAAGGTGTGGGCCAGCGCCAGAAAACCCGCAGCCGCCATCAGGTAGCCCGCATAGGCATCGGTGCCCGGCACGTGGAAGTGGAACTGCCGGCTGGCGATGGACAGCAGCACCATGCCCAGCAGGCCGACCATGAAAAGCGCCGCCAGGGCGGCGGCGCTGTCGTACAGAAAGTCCAGCAGACGACGCATTGCGCAGGTGCCCGGGCTTACTTGCGGTAGGCGTCGATCAGCGCCTTGCCTTCAGGACCGGCCTTGTCCAGCCATTCCTTGAGCATGGTGTCGCCGACCTTGGCCATGTCGGCCTTGAGTGCGGCGGGCGGCGCTTCTACCGCCATGCCATTGGCCTTGAGCTTGGCGATGGTGTCGGTGTTGACCTTGGCGCTGGCAGCCCAACCACGTGCTTCGGCGTCGGCACCGGCCTTGAGCAGGGCGTCCTGGCTGGGCTTGTCCAGCGCGTCAAACGCCTTCTTGTTCACCAGCACGGCGTTCTTGGGCAGCCAGGCCTGGGTGTCGTAGTAGAACTTGAGGTGCTCGTACAGCTTGCTGTCCACGCCGGTGGCGCCCGAGGTCATGGTCGATTCGACCACGCCCGTGGCAAGGGCTTGCGAGAACTCTGCGGCCTGCACCGTCACAGGCTGTGCGCCCACCAGCTCGGCAATGCGGGCGGTGGCGGGGCTGTAGGCGCGCCACTTGATGCCTTTGAGGTCGGCGGCCGAGGCCAGGGGCTTCTTGGTGTAGATGCCTTGGGGAGGCCAGGCCACGGCATACAGCAGCACCATGCCTTGTTCGGCCAGCTTCTTCTCCAGGAACGGCTTTTGCGCGGCGTAGAGCTTCTTGGAGGCGTCGTAGCTGTCGGCCAGGAAGGGCAGGCCGTCCACACCAAACAGCTGCCACTCGTTCTGGAAGTTGGCCAGCAGGATCTCACCCATCTGCGCCTGGCCGCCTTGCACCGCGCGCTTGATTTCGGGCGCCTTGAACAGCGCGGCGTTGGCATGCACCGTGATCTTGAGCTTGCCGCCCGTGGCCTTGTCTACATCGCCGGCCAGCTGCACCATGTTCTCGGTGTGGAAGTTGGTGGCTGGGTAGGCGGCCGCCAGATCCCACTTGGTCTGAGCGAATGCCGAGGTTGCAGACAGGCCCGCCGCCAGGGTCAGGGCGAGTGCGGTCACGGGGAAGATTCGACGCTTCATGGATATTGCTCCGCAGGGTTGGATGTAACAAATCACTGTATCGGAAGCCGACCCGATTGCGATAGGTGTTTTGCCTAAACGCTGACAAATTGCCAACAAATTACCATCGACTTGCCTACAATGCCCCATGCATATCCCGTGCCAATGACTGAACCCGCAGGCCCGAATCCGCCATGAAATCTGACGCCAAGCCCAAGGCCAAAACCGACTCCGGCCCCATCGTGTCATCGGCACACCTGGTGTCGGCACAGAGCGCAGAGATGAGCGAGTTCGAGTTCGGCCTCATCGTGGCGGGCAACGCGTTCCACCGCTGGGTGGTGCACTGCATGGCGGCGGCGGGTCTCAAGGACCTGACGCCGCTCGACGTGGTGGTTCTGCACCATGTCACGCACCGCGCGCGCGACAAGCGCCTGGCCGACATCTGCTTCATCATGAATGTGGAAGACACGCACTTGGTGAACTACGCACTGAAAAAGCTGCAGAACCTGGGCGTCGTGGCCTCGCAAAAGAACGGCAAGGAAGTCACCTACGCCGCCACCGATGTGGGCCGTGCCTACGTGCAGCGCTACCGCGAGATCCGCGAGAGCTGCCTTATCGACGCCCTGAAAGCCGACGACGCGCTGAACCGCGACATCGGCGAGCTGGCCCGGTTGCTGCGTGTGCTCTCAGGCATGTACGACCAGGCGGCGCGCTCGGCGGCATCCCTTTGATCGGCGCAGAATTTTGAATAAAACCATGCTCTAGCGCTTATCTGATAAGCGCTGGTAGCTATCAAAAAGATAGTTATTCATGTCCCACCAAGTTTCACCCATGTCCCGCTGGCAGTTCTGGATCGACCGGGGCGGCACCTTCACCGACGTGGTGGGCAAGCGGCCGGACGGCACGCTGGTCACGCACAAGCTGTTGTCGGAGAACCCCGAGCAGTACAAGGACGCGGCTGTCGCAGGCATCCGCCACCTGCTCGGTTTGAAGCCCGGCGAGCCCGTGACGCCCGAGCTGGTGGAATGCGTGAAGATGGGCACCACCGTGGCCACCAACGCGCTCTTGGAGCGCAAGGGCGAGCCCACGCTGCTCATCACCACCAAGGGTTTCAAGGATGCGCTGCGCATCGCCTACCAGAACCGCCCGCGTTTGTTCGACCGCCACATCGTGCTGCCCGAGCTGCTGTATGAGCGTGTGGTCGAGGCGCAGGAGCGTGTGGGTGCACGGGGCGAGGTGATCGAGCCGCTGGACGAAGCCCACCTGAAGGAACGCCTGTGGGCGGCCTACGACGCAGGCCTGCGCAGCGCGGCCATCGTGTTCATGCACGGTTATCGCTACACCGCACACGAAGAAGCCGCCGCCCGCATTGCGCGCGAAGCGGGCTTCACGCAGGTCAGCGCATCGCACGCCACCAGCCCCATGATGAAGCTGGTGAGCCGGGGCGACACCACGGTGGTGGATGCGTACCTGTCGCCCATCCTGCGCCGCTATGTGGACCAGGTGGCCAGCGAAATGCCGGGCGTCAAGCTGTTCTTCATGCAGTCGTCGGGCGGCCTGACGGATGCGCAGGTGTTCCAGGGTAAGGACGCGATCCTGTCGGGCCCCGCAGGCGGCATCGTCGGCATGGCCCGGACCGCCGGTTTGGCAGGCCACGACAAGGTCATCGGCTTTGACATGGGCGGCACCAGCACCGATGTGAGCCACTACGCGGGCGAGTTCGAGCGCGAGTTCGAGACCCAG
>DASWYJ010000269.1:0-2622 GCA_036405035.1 Burkholderiaceae bacterium | reverse complement strand
CAGCCATGAGGACGCGCTCAAGGTGCACGGCATCAGCAACGAGTTCCTGCGCGACAAGCCCAAGTTCGCGCAGGTGGCCGACGAGCTGCTGGAGTACCTGGCGGGCGCCGAGATCATCATCCACAACGCCGCCTTCGACGTCGGGTTCCTGAACAAGGAACTCGAGCTGATCGGCCAGCCCGCGTTCAAGACCGTGGTGGGCAGCGTGACCGATACGCTGGTCATGGCCAAGGAAATGTTTCCCGGCAAGCGCAACTCGCTCGACGCACTGTGCGACCGGCTGGGCGTGGACAACTCCGGCCGCACGCTGCACGGCGCGCTGCTCGACGCCGAGCTGCTGGCCGATGTCTACATCAACCTCACCCGCGGCCAGGAAGCGCTGCTGATTGATCTGGGCAGCGCGGCAGGCCAGGCTGTGCAGGTGCACCGGGCGGATCTTTCGGCGCTGCAGTTGCCGGTGCTGGTGGCCAGCGAAGCCGAGCAGGCGGCCCATGCGGCCATCCTCGGCCAGCTCGACAAGGCCAGCGGCGGCAAGACCGTCTGGCGCAGCGTAACTGCCAGCACCTGATTGCGCCCGCAGGCCGTCGCCATGCGGCACAATGGGCCATGCAGTTTGTCAGCAGCCAGTCCGGCGACCGTGCGCTGGTGCTGGATTCCCCCCACAGTGGCACGGTCTACCCGGTTGATTTTGCCTACGCCTGCCCGCTCGACGAGTTGCGGCGCGCCGAGGATACGCATGTCGAAAAACTGTATGCCTTTGCGCCCGCGCTGGGGGTGCACTGGGTGGAGGCGCATTTCCCGCGCAGCTACCTCGATGCCAACCGCAACACCACCGAGATCGATCCGCAACTGCTCGACGCACCCTGGCCGGGCCTGCTCGAAGGCGGCAGCAAGGTGCGGCTGGGCAAGGGCCTGGTCTGGCGGCTGACCGACGACGGCACGCCCATCTACCAGCGTGCGCTGGGGGTGGCCGAGGTGGCGCAGCGCATTGCCACCTGCTGGGAGCCCTACCATGCGGCGGTGGCCCAGGCCATAGACGCCGCCCACGCGCGCCACGGCTACTGCATCCACATCAATTGCCATTCCATGCCGGCGGTTTCGGGCAGCCACGCCACCGAATTTCCCGGTCTGGTGCATGCCGACTTCGTGGTGGGTGACCGCGACGGCAGCACCGCCAGCCCGGTGCTGTCGCGGCATGTCTGCCGCTACCTGGCCGAACGTGGCTACACGGTGGAATACAACCATCCCTACAAGGGGGTGGAACTGGTGCGCCGCCACGGCCAGCCCGCCGCGCACCGCCACAGCCTGCAGCTCGAAGTGAACCGCCGGCTCTACATGGACGAAACCACGCTGGAGCTGCACGACGGCTTTGCCGCATTGCAGGACACGCTGCGCACCCTGGTGCAGCTGCTGCTGGCGACCGACCCGCGCCTGCTCTGACCGCGGTGGGTGCGGCTCAGGCCGTGCGGCCAGCCTGCTTTATTGCGCGTGCGGCCGCACCCACCAGCGCCGGGCCTTGATAGATCAGCCCGGTGTAGATCTGCACCACATCGGCCCCCGCGCGGATTTTCGATACCGCATCGGCGGCCGACATCACGCCGCCCACGCCAATGATGGGAAAGCCCCGGCCCAATGCCGCGCGCAGCTGGCCGATCACGCGGTTGCTTGCCTCCAGCACCGGCGCGCCGCTCAGGCCACCGGCCTCGGCCGCATGGGGCAGGCCCTGCACCGCGTCGCGGCTCAGCGTGGTGTTGGTGGCGACCACGCCGTCCATGCCGTGGCGCTGCAGTGTGGCGGCGATCACGGCCACCTGCGCCTCGTCCAGATCGGGCGCAATTTTTACGAACACCGGCACCCGGCGCTGGTGCTGCCGGGCCAGCGCCTCGCGGCGCTCGGCAATCGCGCCCAGCAGGCCATCGAGCGCGGCGTCGCTCTGCAGCGCGCGCAGGTTTTGGGTGTTGGGGCTGGAGATGTTGACGGTGACGTAGTCGGCATGGGGATACACCCCATCGAGGCAGGCCAGGTAGTCGCTGGTGGCGTTCTCGATGGGGGTGGCGGCGTTCTTGCCGATGTTGAGTCCCAGGATGCGGCCCTGGCCGCGGAAGCGGGAACGCTGCACGTTGGCGATAAAGGCGTCGAGCCCGTCGTTGTTGAAACCCAGCCGGTTGATCAGCGCCTGCGCCTCGGGCAGCCGGAACATGCGCGGCTTGGGGTTGCCCGGCTGGGCCTTCGGCGTGACGGTGCCCACCTCGACAAAGCCGAAGCCCATCGCGCCCAGCCCGTCGATGCAGCGGGCGTTCTTGTCCAGCCCGGCGGCCAGGCCCACCCGGTTGGGAAAGTGCAGGCCGGCCAGCGTGACCGGGTCCTCCACCATGCCGGAGCAGAAAGCCCAGGAGAGTGGGGTGCGCTGGGTGCGGGCCAGGCCGGCCATCGTGAGCTCGTGTGCGGCCTCGGGATCAAGGCCGAACAGGAAGGGGCGGGCGAGGGCGTAGGGCAGCAGGGGCATGGCGGGGGAGGCTGGATAATCGGGCGGTTTTTGCGGGGCGGCAGTTGCCCCGCACACTGAACCGCATTGTCGCAAAAGGCACCCATGACCCAGGACGAACTCAAGACCCTGGTGGG
>DASWYJ010000268.1:0-2644 GCA_036405035.1 Burkholderiaceae bacterium | reverse complement strand
GTGGTGCGTGTACGGACCGAGCTGGCTTCCACCGAGGCCGATGCGCTTGCGCTCGACCGTCGCCGTGCCGAACTGGAACATGCATTGGCCGTCCTCGTCGGCGAGCCGGCCACCAGCTTTGGTATTGGTGCGGACAACTGGGTAACCGCTTTACCCGTGATTCCCGAGGGGGTGCCTGCCACGGTGCTTGCCCGACGGGCCGATGTGTCTGCAGCACAAACAGGCATCCTGGCAGCGCAGGCGCGGCTCGGTGTTGCGAAAGCAGCATGGTTTCCCGACATCGTACTCACCGCCTCGGGAGGGCATGCCTCACCGGAGCTCGGTGATCTGTTCAAGTGGTCCGCGCGGGCCTGGAGCGTGGGGGCTCTGCTGTCCTTGCCGATGTTTGATGGAGGTCGCCGGCAGGCCGGTGTTGACGGTGCAGCGGCGCAACTGGATCTTGCGCTGGCGGGTTATCGGGGGCAGGTACTGACGGCTTTCCGCGAAGTGGAAGACCAGCTCTCGGCATTGCGCCTGCTCCAGGAGCAGGCACAGGCGCAGGGCCGCGCGGTGGAGGCTGCGGCGCGGGCCACCGTGTTGTCGGATTCGCGTTATCGCAACGGCCTGGTGAGCCAACTCGAATTGCTGGATGCACGCCGCAGTGAATTGCGCAACCGCCGGCAGGCCCTGCAGGTCAAGGCGGCGCAGTACCACGCAACCGTGGCGCTGATCCGTGCACTGGGGGGTGGCTGGGAAGCCTCTGCCCAGCCGCGTGATGGGTCGCCAAAACTGGGGAAAAGTGCCGTGACCGGCGGGGCAGCAGGGTAGGACTGTACAGGCCAACTGCGGGCCGCAGATTCCCGGTGCGGGCACGGGGCGGCCCAGGCGGCGCGCGCCTGGTTGCTACGGCTTCGCCTTGCGCAATGCACGGTTCCGGCGGCGGCTGTCGAGCGCCCCGGAAGCGGCATCCTTGAGTAGCTTCTGGAATGTGGGGCACTCGGCATGACTCGGCGCAGGGCAGGCCGCAGCATGCCGAAGACCACGGCTCATGGCCCGCAGTTGTTTGACGGTGGCATCCATCTCATCCGCTTTGGCGACGAGCAACTGCCGGTCGATGGCAGGCCCTCCCTGGGGAGACAGCATGGAATGGATGTCGTCCAGCGACAGCCCTGCGGCTTGCCCCAGGGCAATCAACGCCAACTGATCAAGCACGCGCGGCGCAAAACGCCGGCGTGAGCCCGGGGGGCTGACGGCCGCAATGAGCCCTCTTGCTTCGTAATAGCGCAATGTGGAAGCGGGTACGCCCGCGCGCCTGGCAATTTCAGAGATGTCCATGTTTCCAACAAACCCTTGACTTCAAGTTGACTTGAACTTCTATAGTGGATTCAAAACCTGCAACCGTCAACCCACAGGAGTTTCCATGGCATCGCCGCAAGACATCATTCAGGTCGCATTCATCGGAATAGGCGCTACCGCCTTCATGGACATGTGGCTGAAGCTTCTGCAGCGCCTGGGTGTGCCAACCCTCAATTTCGCGCTCATTGGGCGTTGGGCGGGACACCTGCTTCGGGGCAAGTTCAGGCACACCCTGATTGGGCGGGCACCCCCCATACCTGGGGAGGCCGCCTTGGGCTGGCTGGTGCACTACGCAGTCGGCATGGCTTTCGCCGGGCTTCTGGTGGTGGGCCAGGGTCTGGCGTGGATGGCGGCCCCCTCGATGCTGCCAGCCTTGGTGCTCGGCATCTGCACGGTCATTGTCCCGCTGGGCGTCATGCAGCCCGCCATGGGATTGGGTTTCGCGTCAAGCAAGACACCGACGCCCTTCAGGAATTGCCTGCGCAGTGTGGTCAACCACGGTGTGTTTGGCCTGGGCCTCTATCTGTCTGCTGCAGGCATCGCATGGATACGGCAATAGCAAGAAACCGCACGGCAGGCATTGCCACCCCACCAGGAAATAGCACCATGAAACAACTCGCCATCGTGTACCACAGCGCGCACGGTCATACCGCACACATTGCGTCCCACATCGGCACCGGCGCTCGGTCAGTCCCCCATACCGCAGTCCATTTGCTGGAGGCGGAGGACGTGGCCCGGGAGCCTGACCGGCTGGCCCTCTTTGACGGGCTCGTCCTGGGGTCACCGACCTACCTTGGCGGTGTTTCGGCAAGGTTCAAGAGCGCGATGGATGCAACCGGCCACATGTGGCGCATGCAAAAGCTCAAGGGGAAACTCGCCGCCGCGTTCACGGTATCGTCGCTGCCTTCGGGCGACAAACAATCCACGCTGATTTCGCTGTTTGTGTTCTGCATGCAGCACGGCATGGTCTGGGTTGGCAACCCCATCCTGCCGGAACAGCAGGCTGGGGTGCCCTGCGAAGAAGCGGCCAACCGCCTGGGGTCGTGGTCCGGCCTGATGGCACAGGCGGACCACTCTGCACCGGCTGATGCGTTCCCCGCCGGCGACATCAAGACCGCCCACCTGTTCGGCAGGCACTTTGCTGAAACCCTCCATCGGTTCTCCGGTGTGGGCGGACTGCCTGTGCAGTTGGAGGCCGCAACATGATTCCTGGCAAATTTGCACCGGTGCTGTTCGGCGTGATTCTGTCAGGCCTGATGTCGTTTCTGGTCTCCGGCATTGCAACACTGCGTGTCACGGGAATATCCGC
>DASWYJ010000267.1:0-4937 GCA_036405035.1 Burkholderiaceae bacterium | reverse complement strand
TGCCAACCTGCAGGTCTTCCCACCAGTAGTCGATGGTCGGGGTGGAGGGGGAGGTTGTCATGGGGCTCCTTTCAGCGGCCGCCGGCCACGTCGATGCTGCTGCCGGTGGTGTAACTCGATGCGTCGGACAGCAGCCACAGGATGGCCTGCGCCACTTCCTCTGCGCTGCCGGCGCGCTGCATGGGCAGCTGCGGTGCGAGCTGGGCCACGCGCTCGGGCTGGCCGCCGGAGGCATGGATGTCGGTGGCGATGATGCCGGGCCGCACCGCGTTCACGCGGATGCCTTCGGCCGCCACTTCCTTGCCCAGGCCCAGCGTGAAGGTGTCGATGGCGGCCTTGGCCGCCGCGTAGTCCACATACTGGCCGGGCGATCCGAGCCGGGCCGCCGCGCTGCCCACGTTGACGATGGCGCCACCGCTGCCGCCGTAGCGGGTGCTCATGCGGCGCACCGCTTCGCGCGCGCAGAGAAAGGAGCCGGTGACATTGATCGCGAACATGCGCTGCAGCCGCGCCGCGTCCATCGCATCGACCCGGGCCGCCACGTCCACCACACCGGCGTTGTTGACCAGCGCGGTGAGCCGGCCCAGCTGTGCGTCGACCTGTGCAAACATCGCCACCACCTGCGCCTCATCGGCCACGTCGGCCTGCACCGCGATGGCGGTGCCGCCGGCAGCGCGGATCTGCCGCACCACATCGTCGGCCGCGGCCACCTGGCGGGCGTAGTTCACCGCCACCGCCCAGCCGCTGCGGGCGGCCAGCAAAGCCGTTGCGGCACCAATGCCCCGGCTGCCGCCGGTTACCAAAACACACTTGTCCAAAGCCCACCTCCAGCAGAAGAATCCATTCTCGGCTAGTGTGGCACCCGGCGCTGCCACCTGCGAAACACCCCTGCCTCCGGAGACCCCATGCCCCACCCCATCGACTACTACTTTGCACCCCAGAGCCCCTACACCTACCTGGGCCACGCACGCCTGGTCGCGCTGGCCACCGAAGTGGGTGCCGCCGTGCGGGTGTTGCCGGTGGACCTGGGCGGCAAGGTGTTTCCGGTGTCGGGCGGCGTGCCGCTGGGCCAGCGCGCGCCCCAGCGCCAGGCCTACCGGCTGGTGGAGCTGCAGCGTTTCAGCAGCTTCCTCGGTCTGCCGCTCAACCCGCAGCCGAAATTCTTCCCGGTGGCGGGCGACGATGCGGCGCGGCTGATCATTGCGGTGGACCTGCACGACGGCGCCGGTGCGGCGCTGCGCCTGACCGGCGCCATCCTGACCGCCGTCTGGGTCCGCGACCAGAACATCGCCCATCCCGATACGCTGGCCACGCTGCTGGCCGACAGCGGGCTGCCCGCCGCGCGGCTGGAGCAGGCGCACAGCCAGGCGGTGCAGGAGCGCTATGAAGCCAACACCCGGCAGGCCATCGACGCGGGGGTGTTCGGCGCGCCGAGCTATGTGGTCAACGGCGAAATCTTCTGGGGCCAGGACCGGCTCGATTTCGTTGCGCGCGCCCTTGCCCGCTGAGGGGGCAAGCCCTCCCGCTGCACACTCTGTTCCATCACCATCCGAGGAGACACCCATGGCCCATACCGCTTCCCTGACCGCCGCCGACGGCACCGTTGTTCCCGCCTATGTGGCCGAACCTGCGGGCACACCGCGCGGCGCAGTGGTCGTGCTGCAGGAAATCTTTGGGGTGAACGCACACATCCGCGCGGTGGCCGATGCCTATGCTGCCGCCGGCTACCGGGCGGTGGCGCCTGCCACCTTCCACCGGGTGCGGCCGGATGTGGACCTGGGCTATACCGACGACGACCGCAACACCGGCTTCGCGCTGAAGGCGGCGGTGGAGCAGTTGCCCGAACCCGGCGTGCTGCAGGACATCCAGGCCGCCATCCACCACGCCGGCAGCGGCGGGCTCAAGGTCGGCATCGTCGGCTATTGCTGGGGCGGGCTGCTGACCTGGCGCGCCGCCGCGCTGCTGGAAGGCCTGTCGGCCGCCGTGCCCTATTACGGCGGCGGCGTGACCGTGGAGCCCGACGCCAGCCGCACGCCCGCCGTTCCGGTACTCGCGCATTTTGCCGACCAGGACCACTGGATTCCGCTGGAATCGATCAAGACCTTCTGCGCCGCCCATCCCGAGGTGCAGGTGCACCTGTATGCGGCCCACCACGGTTTCAACTGCGACCACCGCAGCGCCTACGACGCCCCCTCGGCCACCCTGGCACGCGAACGCACGCTGGCATTTCTGGCCAAACACGTGGGTTGAACGCGGGCGGCAGGCCCCACCGGGCGCTGGCACGCATTTTTTACATGATTTCCGGCCATGGCCAGTGTCCCTGCTGGATTGTTTGCTCCATTTTCAGGAGCAAACAATCCATGTGGCCGGAGCCTCAGCGCCCGGTACGCGCCAGGTAGCGCTTGCGCCAGAAGATGCCCACCATGCCAACGGCGATCATCAGCATGGCGCCGCAGGCCCACCAGAAACCGGCCTGGGTGTGGATGAGCGGAATGAACTCGAAATTCATGCCGAAGATGCCGGCGATCAGGTTCAGCGGCAGGAAGATGGCGGTGAGCGCGGTGAGCACGCGCATCACGTCGTTGGTGCGGTTGGCGGTGGCCGAGAAGTGCATCTGGATCGCCGATTCCAGCGACTGCTCCAGCCGCTGCACATGCGACAGCACCCGCTCGATGTGCTCCAGCGTGTCGCGGGTGCGCACCTGCAGCATCTCGCGGTCGACCACATTGAAATCGTCCTCGTTCAGGGTCTGCAGCCATTCGGCCAGTGCGGTGCGCTGGTCCTCGCACATCTCCTGCAGCTGGTGCAGCGTGTTGCGGCCATCAAGCAGAGCCTGCCAGTTGGTGAACCGCGCCCGCGCGCTGAGCAGCTCGGACTGCCAGCGGTCGAGCTGGGTGGTGAGGCGGCGGCGCAGCTCCAGGTAGCCATCGACCATGTTGTCGATGATGCGCAGCATCAGTTCCGCCGGGCTGGTGGGCATGCGCACCAGCGCCTTGCGCAGGCCCGCCACCGGCGCACCGCCGGCGGCGCCGGTGGCAGCGCTGCCATCACTCTGCTTGAGCAGGCGCTCGACGAAGTAGTCGCGCACCGTGCAATCGGCCGGGTGCACCGTGACCAGCACCCGGTCGAACACGGCAAAGCCGACCGGGCTGGTGTCGATGTGGCGCAGGGCCGACGGGCCACGGGTCCGCGCCGACGGCACCTCGTTGCTGACCACACCACCCACCAGCGAGGCGGTTTCGCGCTCGCTGGCGGCCAGCCGGCGAAACACCACCATGTCGTAGAGCGAGGTGAAGTCGTAGTGCGACGGCAGCTGGTTGTTCAGCAGGTCGGAGATGTGAAGATCGAGCAGCGTGGTGCCGGCCAGGCGCTGCAGCGCTTCCTGGATGGCGCCCTGGTTCACCTCGAAAGCGCGGCGCGCCGCCGAAATCCAGATGAAGCCGCGTTCGGGCAGCGTGGCGGGCGCGGCGTCGAGTTCGCGCGCCCGGCCGGTGATTTCAAGGATGCGCATGGCTGGCGCCCTCAGGCCCGCAGCAGCCGCGCCGCGTCGCGCGCAAAGTAGGTGAGCACGCCGTCGGCGCCGGCGCGCTTGAAGGCCAGCAGGCTTTCCAGCACCACCGCGTCGTGGTCGAGCCAGCCGTTCTGCGCGGCGGCTTTCAGCATGGCGTATTCGCCGCTGACCTGGTAGGCGAAGGTGGGCACCTGGAATTCGTCTTTCACGCGGCGCACGATGTCGAGGTAGGGCATGCCGGGCTTGACCATCACCATGTCGGCGCCTTCGGCGATGTCGATGGCCACCTCGCGCAGCGCCTCGTTGCTGTTGCCCGGGTCCATCTGGTAGACCTTCTTGTTGCTCTTGCCCAGGTTGGCGGCGGAGCCCACGGCATCGCGGAAGGGGCCGTAGAAGGCGCTGGCGTACTTGGCGCTGTAGGCCATGATGCGGGTGTGGATGTGGCCCTGCACCTCCAGCGCGTCGCGGATGGCGCCGATGCGGCCGTCCATCATGTCGCTGGGGGCGACGATGTCCACGCCGGCTTCGGCCTGGGTCAGCGCCTGGCCCACCAGCACCTCCACGGTTTCGTCGTTGAGGATGTAGCCGGTGTCGTCGAGCAGGCCGTCCTGGCCGTGGCTGGTGAAGGGGTCCAGCGCCACGTCGGTCATCACGCCCAGTTCGGGGAAGCGTTTTTTCAGCGCGCGCACCACGCGCGGCACCAGGCCCTCGGGGTTGAGCGCTTCCTTGCCGTCGGGGGTTTTCAGCGTGGCGTCGATCACCGGGAACAGCGCCATCACCGGGATGCCCAGCTTCACGCAGTCCTCGGCCACCGGCAGCAGCAGATCGAGGCTCAACCGCTCCACGCCGGGCATGGAGCCCACCGCCTCGCGCCGGTTCGCGCCATCGAGCACAAACACCGGGTAGATCAGGTCATGTGGCGTGACGGCGTGTTCGCGCACCAGATTGCGGGTGAAACTGTCGCGGCGCAGGCGGCGCGGGCGGGCGGCGGGGAAGGGCGCTGGAATCATGGTGCGGTATCCGGTCTACAGGGCAGTGCGGATTATGGCCGCGACTACACTGCGGGCATGCTCTGGGTCAAAGCCTTCCACATCGTGTTCGTTGCCAGCTGGTTCGCTGGGCTGTTCTACCTGCCGCGCATCTTCGTCAATCTGGCCCTGGTGCCGCCGGGCAGCAGCGCCGAGCAGCAGCGCCTGCTGCTGATGGCCCGCAAGCTGCTGCGCTTCACCACGCTGCTGGCCGTACCGGCGCTGGTGCTGGGGCTGTGGCTGTGGCTGGGCTACGGTGTGGGGCGCGGGCCAGGCAACGGCTGGATGCACGCCAAGCTGCTGGTGGTGGTGCTGGCACTGGGCTACCACCATGCCTGCGGCAGCCTGCTGCGCAAGTTCGAACGCGGCGCCAACCGGCGCAGCCACACCTGGTACCG
>DASWYJ010000266.1:0-5516 GCA_036405035.1 Burkholderiaceae bacterium | reverse complement strand
CGAACCAGCGCGGTTTTGCCAACACGTCGACACTGGTGCTGGCCGATGTCTATGCCATTGACAAAGAGGTGCCGAACGTGCTCGCGGCGGTGCCGGAGCAGAGCAGCTCGGTCACGCTGCGCCACGAGGGTTCGGATTATTCGAGCAGCGTCACCGGCACTTCTGCCAAGTTTCCGCTGGCGCGGCAGTGGCCGCTGGCCAAGGGCACCTTTTTCACCGAGGAAGACGAGAAGGATTACGCCACCGTGGCCGTGCTCGGCAGCACCGTGGCGCGTGCGCTGTTTCCGGATGGGCGCAACCCGCTGGGCGAGTTCGTTTTGGTCAACAACCTGATTTTCCAGATCATCGGCGTCATGTCGGACCGTGGTGCCTCGCCCAATGGACAGGACCAGGACGATGTGGTGCTGGTGCCGTTCGCGACCAGCCAGCTGCGGCTGTCGGGCCAGCGTTTCCTGCGCAACGTCACGGTTGCGGTGCAGGACGTCGACCGCATCGACGAAACCCAGGCGGCGGTCGAGTCCTTGCTGACCGAGCGCCACGGCATGGTGGATTTCCAGATCCGCAACATGGCCTCGATCATCGACACCGCCAGCGAAGCGCAGGACACGATGACGATTCTGCTGGGATCGATCGCGGCAATTTCCCTGCTGGTGGGGGGCATTGGTGTGATGAACATCATGCTGGTGAGCGTGACGGAGCGCACCCGGGAAATTGGCATCCGCATGGCCACCGGCGCGCGCATGCGCAACATCCTGCAGCAATTCCTGGTCGAGGCCCTGGTGGTGTCGGCGCTGGGTGGCGTGATTGGTGTGGTTTTCGGCCTGGCCACTGCGGCAGGAATCGCGATGCTGGGCACCCAGATCAAGTACTCCCTCGCGCCGGTGCTGCTGGCGTTCGGGTGCGCGTTTGCAACGGGACTGGTTTTCGGCTACCTCCCCGCCCGCAAGGCGGCCCGGCTCGATCCGGTTGCCGCCCTTGCTTCTGAATGAGTTCAACATGCGATCACCCGTCTCTGTTCATCTCGGCAAACCATTGGTCTGGGCGCTCACCGGCCTGCTTTCTGCATGCGCGGTGACCGAACCAGGCACGCGTCCCGCCATCCAGTTGCCAGCAGCCTGGGACGAAGCCCGGCCCGATGCGGCGAGCGCTGCCGAGCCGGGGCCGGGCTGGTGGGGGAATTTCTCCTCGCCACCGCTCCGTGCGCTGGTGCAGGAGGCGCAGGTGGGAAGCGCCGATCTGCGTATTGCGGCCCAACGTGTGCGCCAGGCAGAAATCGCCCTGCAGCTGGCCGGCGTTTCCTTGCTGCCCTCGGCCAACGCCAACCTGGGCTCATCGGCCAACCGGAGCAACAGCAGCGATGGCGAGGGCAGTACCCGGAAATCCAGCAGTGCGGGCCTGTCGGTCAGCTACGAGGTTGATCTGTGGGGGCGCATAGCGGCAGGTGTTCAGTCGAGCGAGGCCTTGCTGTCCGCCAGCCGGTTTGACCGCGAGGCCGCCAACCTGGCGCTGAATGGCAGTGTCGCCAGCACGTATTTCCAATGGCTCGCCACGGGAGAGCGCCTGCGTATTGCCCGGGAAAACCTGGCCATTGCCGAACGTGTGCTGAAAATCGTGGATGCGCGCCAGCGCAATGGAGTGGCCACGGCGCTCGAAGTCTCGCAGCAGAAAACCGCCGTGCTGACCCAGCGTACCGCACTGTTGCCACTGGAGCTGCAGATGCGTCAGACCGCGTCTGCGCTGGCATTGCTGATGGGGCGGGTTCCGCAGGGGTTTCAGCCTCCGGCGGAGAATTTCAATACCCTGGCGGTGCCGGTGGTGGGGCCCGGACTGCCTTCGGCATTGTTGACGCGCCGTCCTGATCTGGCCGCCGCAGAGGCGCAGCTGGCAGCGGCCGATGGCAACGTTGCCGCCGCGCGGGCGGCCCTGCTGCCCAGCATATCGCTGTCGGCTTCTGCCGGCCTCAGCAGCGCTGCTTTGCTGAATCTGGTCAACCCCGCCAACAGCCTGTCGGTGGGCCTGTCACTCGCGCAGAACCTCTTCGACAATGGCCGCCAGCGCCTGCAGATACAAAGCAGCCAGTCCCAGCGGGTGATCCTTGTCGAGAACTATGGCTCGGCCGTGCGCAGTGCCTTGAAAGAGGTTGATGATGGGCTCGGCAATGCCGAGCGAAGCCGTCGCCAGGAACTGGCCCAGCAGCAGATCGTGGAGCAGGCGCGGCTGACCCTGCGCCTGGCGGAGCTGCGCTACCGGGAGGGAAGCGGTGATCTGCTGAGCGTTCTGGATGCGCAGCGAACCCTGTTTTCTGCACAGGACGCACTGGTGACCCAGCGGTTGTCGCGCCTGGTCGCGGCGGTCGATCTCTACAAGGCGCTGGGTGGCGGGTGGACCGCGCCGGTGCGCAGCGGCCCCGCAGCCCCCAGTGGCGCATCCTGATGGGTGGCGCTGGCGGCAGCCCCTTGTTGCAGACGTGCAACGGAATTGTTTCTGCTTTGTAAAGACGAATACAAATATTAATGAGAAAGATTATTATTACGGCATGACTGTGCATCCATATGCACAGCTGCCAGCAATCCGGGAGTCGCTTCGTCCGCAAGGATAGGCCGATGAGTGGTAGCCAGCCACATTCGTCCGATTCGATTCAACCCGGAGTAGCCCCCCATGTCGTGTATCAAGGTACGCAAGCATCCCGCTTTGCGGCAAGCGCAACTGAACAAATCCGCGCTGGCCGTTCTCGCCAGCACACTGAGCCTGCCAATGGCCGTGTACGCGCAATCCGCCCCTGCGCCCCAGGAGGGGAATGCATTGCCCACCGTTCGGGTGGAGGGGCAGCGCGAGGTGCCGTACAAGGCGGAAGCCAGTGCGTCGCCCAAGCAGACCCAGCCGCTGCTGGAAACGCCCCAGACCATCACGGTCATCAAGAAGGAGCTGCTGCAGGATCAGGGTGCGACCACGCTGAGCGAAGCCTTGCGCAACACACCGGGCATCACCTTCACGCTCGGTGAAAACGGCAACACCGCCACCGGCGATTCCGTTTTCATGCGCGGTTTTGATACCTCGAACTCCATCTTCCTGGATGGCGTGCGTGATGTGGGAACCATCGTGCGCGACACCTTCAACGTGGAGCAGGTGGAAATCATCAAGGGCCCGGCCGGTGCCGATTTTGGCCGTGGCAACCCCTCCGGCTACATCAACCTGATCAGCAAGGTGCCGTTGGCCAGCGATCAGTCGAACGGCAGCCTGGCCGTCGGCACCGACAGCCGCGTGCGTGCCACCGCCGATCTGAACCGTGCGCTGAATCTCGGGATTCCCGGCAGTGCCTTGCGCCTGAACCTGATGGCCGACCGCGGCGACAAGGCTGGCCGCAACGTCGTCAAGAACGAGAGCATCGGCTTTGCACCGTCGCTGGCATTTGGCCTCGGTACATCGACGCGGATTTTCCTGAACTACGTGCACGTCGAACAGGACAACATTCCTGACGGCGGCATCCCCGCCATCGGCTTCCCGGGTTATCGTCACTCGCAGGCGGCCGGAACGGCCCCGGCCCCGGTGCTGAATGCCACCCAGATCGGGTTGGTCAACGCTGCCGTCAATGGCGCGTCGCGGGTCAGTACCAGCAATTTCTACGGTGCGAATTCGGATTACGACAAAGTCGACGCCGATATGATCACTGCCCGCATCGAGCATGATCTGAGCCCTGTCACGACATTCCGCAATGTGTCGCGCTATGGTCGCACCCGGCAGGAGTACGTGCTCACGGGCGTCAATGCGCTGGGCAATCTGTTTTCCACCCCCGGCAACGCCTTTGGCGCCGTGAACAACCCGGCACTGTGGACGGTCGCGCGTTCACGCCAGGGTAAAGACCAGGTCAACGAAATCCTGACAAACCAGACCAGCCTGAACACCAGCTTCCTGCTGGGTGGCCTGAAGCACACGCTGGGTACGGGTCTGGAGTTCATCTACGAGCGGCAGAATGCCCTCGGATTCACGGCAGGCACAACCGGAGCCGCCAACCTCTACAACCCCAGCACGGCTGACGTGTTCGGCCAGGTCACCCCCTCGGGCGCTGTGACGACCGGCAGAACCACCACCGGCGCGGTCTATGTTTTCGACAACATCGAATTGAGCCCGCAATGGGAACTGAATGCCGGCCTGCGCTGGGAGCGGTACCGCACGGAGTACACCAGCATCGCTGCTCCGGCCATCGCAACGGGCAACACCGTCGCCACGCAGGTGGTTACGAATGTCAGCGCGCGCGACTCGCTCGTCAACGGCAAGGTCGGCCTGGTGTTCAAGCCCGCAGCCAATGGCAGCATCTACCTGGCCTATGCCAGCTCGGCCCAGCCTCCCGGCGGTGCGAACTTCACGCTGTCGACTGCTGCTACGAACATCAACAACCCCAACCTCGATCCCCAGAAGTCCCAAACCGTGGAACTGGGAACCAAATGGGAGTTGCTCGACAAGCGCGTGCTGGTGACGGCTGCGGCTTTCCAGACGACCAACAAGAACGACCTGGCCACCGCAGACCCGGTGACCGGCGAGATCACCCAGTTTGGCGAGCGCAAGGTGCGCGGTCTGGAGTTCGGTGCTTCCGGTGCCATCACCGCAGCCTGGCAGGTCAGCGCAGGCCTGGCTTTCCTGAATGCGGAAATCACGGAAGGCGCCAGCGCCACCACCACCGGCGCCGCAGTGCAGTACACGCCCAAGCAGAGCTTCACCGCCTGGACGACCTACAAGTTCCCGTTCGGCCTGACCCTCGGTGGCGGCGCACGCTACATCTCGACCCAGGCAACCTCTGCCAGCACCGCAGTCGTCACCAACCTGCCGCAGATCCCCAGCTACTGGGTGTTTGATGCGCTGGCCGGCTACGAAGTCAACAAGAACCTGAAGTTGCAGCTCAACATCAGCAACCTGACCGACAAGTTCTACCTCAACAGCGTGAACAGCGGCCGTACCCGGTACACCCTGGGTGCTCCCCGCACCGCACTGCTGACCGCAAACGTCGAGTTCTGACGTATTGCCATGTCCCAGCCGGCAGCCATCTGGCGGCCGGCTGTTTTCTTTTGATGCCAGAGCACGACAACCCACCCCATGCTGCTGCACATTCCTGACGTACTCAGCAAGCAGGAAGTTCTTGCCATCCGGCAGAGGCTGGCCCAGGCCGGCTGGGCCGACGGGCGTGCCACCGCTGGCCAGCAGGGCGCGCAGGTCAAACGCAATCAGCAGTTGCCGGCCGACGACCCGCATGGCCGCGAAATCGGTCAGCACATTCTGCAGGTCCTGACGCGCAATCCATTGTTTTTCTCCGCGGTTCTGCCATTGCGCACGATGGCGCCCATGTTCAATCGCTATGAAGGGGGCGGCCACTACGGGCTCCATGTCGATGGCGCGGTCATGAGCCAGGCGGGCACGTCCCAGCCCTTGCGCAGTGACATCTCGGCCACGCTCTTCTTGTGCGAGCCCGACGAATACGAAGGTGGTGAACTGGTGATGGTGGATACCTACGGGACACATGAGGT
>DASWYJ010000265.1:0-3064 GCA_036405035.1 Burkholderiaceae bacterium | reverse complement strand
CTGATGACCGAGTAGATCGAGTACTGCAGCATGAGCACCTGGTCGGCCACGGAAATCGCGAGCGCGCCGCCGGAGCCGCCCTCGCCGATGATCGTGGTGATGATCGGCACCTCGAGCTGCGCCATCTCGTAGATGTTGCGGCCGATGGCCTCGGACTGGCCGCGCTCTTCGGCGTCGATGCCGGGGTAGGCACCGGGGGTGTCGACAAAGGTGAACACCGGCAGCTTGAACTTCTCGGCCGTCTTCATCAGCCGCAGGGCCTTGCGGTAGCCCTCGGGCTTGCTCATGCCGAAGTTGCGCAGCGCGCGCTCCTTGGTGTCGCGGCCTTTCTGGTGCCCCAGCACCATGCAGGGCATGCCGTTGAAGCGGGCCAGGCCGCCCACGATGCTCAGGTCATCGGCAAAGTGGCGGTCGCCGTGCAGCTCAACGAAATCGGTGAAGATTTCGTTCACGTAGTCCAGCGTGTAGGGCCGCTCGGCATGGCGGGCGATCTTGGTGATCTGCCATGGCGACAACTCGCTGTAGATGGTCTTGGTGAGCTGCTGGCTCTTCTTGCTGAGCTGGTCGATTTCTTCCGAAATATCGACGGCTGATTCGGTCTGCACATAGCGCAGTTCTTCGATCTTGCCTTCCAGCTCGGCAATCGGCTGCTCGAAATCGAGAAATGTTCTTTTTGCCAACGTCGTTCTCCTGGTTGACGCGCCGTGGGCGCAGGTTTCGCGGGGGCGCTAGTAGGCTACCGGCACGGGGTCGAGAGAGCGCCAAATATACCAAGTTGCCACACTGCAATACGGTGCCCAGGCGGCGGCCACCTCGCGCGCGTCGCTGCGGCTCACCGCCTCTCCCGAAAAATAGTTGCGGCTGATGCCGTTGATCAGGCCCACGTCGTCCAGCGGCAGCACATTGGGGCGCAGCAGGTGGAAGATCAGGAACATCTCGGCCGTCCAGCGGCCGATGCCGCGGATGGCCACCAGATCGGCAATGATGGCTTCATCGTCCATGCCGCCCCAGGCATCGACCTGGATCGCACCGGAATCAAAGTGCAGCGCCAGATCCACCAGGTATTCGATCTTGCGGGCCGACAGCCCGGCCGCGCGCATGTCGTCAACCTTGAGCTTGAGCACGTCACCCGGCGCCATGCGCTTGGGCAGCACGGCAAAACGGTCCCACACGGTCTGCGCGGCCTTCACCGAAATCTGCTGGCCCACAATGCTGCGCGCCAGCGTGGTGAAGGCATCGCCGCGCGATTCCAGGCAGGCATCCCCGAACTGGGGAATCAGCCGCTTCATGACCCGGTCCTTGCGGCCCAGGTGCTTGCAGGCATCGGCCCAGTAGTCGGGCGTGAAGGCCACGGCCACCGCGCCAGGAACTATCTTTTTAGTAGCAACCATATCAGGCAGGACGCTGGCCAAGGCCAGAAAAGTCACCAAAAACACTCACGAAACGGCCTCCCAGGTGGTGCCGGTGGCACTGTCTTTCAGCACAATGCCCTGCGCCAGCAAATCCTTGCGGATACGGTCGGCTTCAGCAAAATCCTTGCCGGCCTTGGCGGCGGCGCGCCGGGCAATCAGCCCCTCGATGGCAGCGGCATCCACACCGGCCGCCCCACCCTGCAGAAACGCCTGCGGGTTGCCCTGCAGCAGCCCCAGGCAGCCGCCCAGGCCCTTCAGCAGCCCGGCCAGTTCGGGCGAACGGGTCTTGTTGACCTCGGTCGCCAGCTCGAACAGCACCGCCACCGCCTCGGGCGTGCCGAAATCCTCGTTCATCGCGGTCTGGAAACGCGCAGCCAGCGGGTGCTGCCAGTCCACCGGCAACGCGGGCGCGGGCACCAGGTCCAGCGCGGTGTACAGGCGCTTCAGCGCACCGCGGGCGTCGTCCAAGTGGGCATCGCTGTAGTTCAGCGCGCTGCGGTAGTGGGCGCGGATGATGAAGAAGCGCACCGTCTCGGCGTCGTACTTGGCCAGAATCTCGCGGATGGTGAAGAAATTGCCCAGCGATTTCGACATCTTCTCGTTGTCGACCCGCACGAAGCCGTTGTGCACCCAGAACCGGGCCAGCGGGTGGCCAGTCGCGCCCTCGCTCTGGGCGATTTCGTTTTCGTGGTGCGGAAACTGCAGATCGGCGCCACCGCCGTGGATGTCGAAGCTCTCACCCAGCAGCTCGCAGCCCATGGCCGAGCACTCGATATGCCAGCCGGGGCGGCCGGTTCCATAGTCGGTGCCACCGGTGGCACCGCTCCATTTGGCATCGTCGGGTTCGCTGGGCTTGGCCGATTTCCAGAGCACGAAATCGAGCGGATCGTCCTTGCCTTCCAGCACCGCCACACGCTCACCGGCGCGCAGCTCGTCGAGCGACTTGCCCGACAGCTTGCCGTAGCCGGGGAATTTGCGCACCGCAAAATTCACATCCCCTCCCGGCGCACGGTAGGCCAGGCCCCGCTCCTCCAGGCGACGGATGAGGCCCAGCATCTGCGGCACGTAGTCGGTCGCGCGCGGCTCGGCAGTAGGCCGCTCGATGCCCAGCGCGTCGGCATCCTGGTGCAGCGCGGTGATCATGCGGTCGGTCAGGCTGCGGATCGTCTCGCCGTTGTCCAGCGCACGCTGGATGATCTTGTCGTCGATGTCGGTCACGTTGCGCACATAGGTCACCCGCAGGCCACTGGCCCGCAACCAGCGCTGGACCACGTCGAAGGCCACCATCGAGCGGGCATGGCCCAGATGGCACAGGTCGTAGACCGTCATCCCGCAGACGTACATGCGCACATGCCCCGGATCGATCGGGGTGAATTCATCCAGGGCACGCGTCAGCGCGTTATAGATTCGCAAGCTCATCGGTGTTTTCAGGGCGAACCGGCTGCGGCCCAGCGGGCTTGCCGTCCGGGTGCCGGCGCCGGGGCTAATTCCAGGGTGCGGGCCATTGCATTGGAGCCGGAGCGCGGAGAGTCCCTCAGCTACAATCATTCGCAGTATAGCCCTGCGTCTGGGCTCATCTCCCCCGCACCACCAAGAGGCTTTATGCAATACGCCCCTCCTTCTTTCGTACGCGCCCTCCGTTTCACCGCGCT
>DASWYJ010000264.1:0-2749 GCA_036405035.1 Burkholderiaceae bacterium | reverse complement strand
GGCCTTCTGTGCGGCGCGGGCAAAGGAGTCGATGGCGTTGTAGCCGTAGACCGAGAACACGGTGGGGTCTTCGTTGAACTTGGTCTTGTACTTGTTGGCCCAGAAGCGGATGGGCTGGCTGGCCTCGTCCAGGTAGGGGTGCTGCACCGTCATGGTGGCGTACAGGCCGTCCATGGCCTTGCCGCCGAGCTTGTGGATCAGGTCGGTGTAGGCCGCGCTGGAACCGAGGAAGACCGGGTTGAAGCCGGTCTTGCGGCTCTCGCCAATGGTGCCGATGGTTTCGCGGATGATGGTGCCCAGCGCCACCACCTCGCAGCCGGCGGCCTTCATCTTGGCGACCTGCGAGGAGAAGTCGGTCGCGCCGCGCTTGAACGAGGTCTTCTCGGTCAGCTCCATGCCGATGGTCTTGAGCCCGGCTTCGGCGCCGCGCAGCACTTCCAGGCCGAATTCATCGTCCTGGTAGATCGTGCAGACCTTGGTTGCGTTCTTTTCCTTCACGAGCTTGGGCAGGGTCTGGCGGATCTGGTCGTAGTAGGGCGCGGCAAACGAGTACTTCAGGCGGTGGAAGGGGTCGTACATTTCGCGCGCGGCGGTGATCGGGAAGAAGTTGATGACGTTCTTCTCGAACTGCACCGGCATGGCGGCCAGGTTCTGCGCGGTGCCGATGTGGCCCACCATCGCAAAGATCTTGTCCTGGTTCACCAGCTTCTGCGCCGCCAGCACGGCCTTCTTCGGGTCGTAGCCGGAGTCCTCGACGATCAGCTTGATCTTGCGGCCGTTGATGCCACCCTGCTCGTTGATCTCGTCCACCCGCAGCAGCATGCCCAGCCGGTCCTGCTTGCCGAAGCCCGCCAGCGGACCCGACAGATCCTGGATGGAGCCGAGCGTGATCTCGGTTTTGGTCACGCCTTGTTGTGCTATGGAAGGCATAGCAAAGAACGCAAGAAAGGCGCTGGCCAGCAGCGTTTTTGACTTCATAAGTGACTCCTGCAGTACGGTAGTTGGGTTATAGAGACTCTTCAGGGCAACGGGAACGGCACTTTCCCTAGGGGGCTCAGCGGTACATCGCCTCGATCTGCGGCGCGTACTTCTTCTGCACGAGGGAGCGCTTGAGCTTCATCGTCGGCGTCAGCTCCTCGTCTTCGGCCGACAGCTGGGTTTCCAGCAGGAAGAACTTCTTCACCTGCTCGACCCGGGCGAACTGCTTGTTCACCCGGTCCAGCTCGGCCTGGATCAGCGCCTGCACCTCGGGCGAGCGGGTCAGGCTGGCGTAGTTGGAGAAGGGCACGTCGTTGTCCTGCGCGTACTTCTCGACGTTTTCCTGGTCGATCATGATGATCACCGTGAGGTAGGCGCGCTTGTCGCCAATCACCACCGCGTCGGTGATGTAGGGCGAGAACTTCAGCTCGTTCTCGATCTCGCTGGGCGTGATGTTCTTGCCGCCGGCGGTGATGATGATGTCTTTCATCCGGTCGGTGATGCGGAAATAGCCGTCACCATCGACCAGGCCCACGTCGCCGGTGTGCAGCCAGCCGTCGGCGTCAATGGTTTCGCGGGTTTTCTCGGGCTGGTTCAGGTAGCCCATGAAGACGTTCCTGCCACGCACCAGAATCTCGCCGGTGGCGGGGTCGAGCTTCACCTCGTTGTAGCCGGCCGCCGGGCCAATGGAGCCGGGCTTGATGCGCTCCGCCGGCACGCCGGTGGAGGCGCCGCACGATTCGGTCATGCCCCACACCTCCAGCATGGGCACGCCCAGCGCCAGATACCAGCGGATGAGTTCCGGAGAAATGGGCGCCGCGCCCGTGACCAGCAGCCGCGCACGGTGGATGCCGATGAGCTTGCGCACATTGTTCAGCGCCAGCCAGCGCGCCAGATGGAACTGCAGCTTCAGCAGCCCGCCCACCGGCTGGCCGGCGAGCACGCGGTCGGCAATGCGGCCGCCCACGCCAATGCTCCAGCCGTAGGCCGCCTGCTGCAGCGTGCCAGCTTCCTTCAGCGCGATCATCACGCCGGAATAGAACTTCTCCCACACCCGGGGCACGGCGGTGAACACGGTGGGCGCAATCTCGCGCACGTTCTCCGGCACGGTTTCCGGGTTCTCCACGAAATTGAGGCGTGCGCCGGTGTACAGCGCGTGGTACTCGCCGCCCATGCGCTCGGCGATGTGGCACAGCGGCAGGAAACACATGCGTTCGTCGCCCTCGCCCTGCGCTACCAGCGTGTTGTAGCCGCGGGCGGTGTACACCAGCCCGGCGTGGCTGTGCATGGCACCCTTGGGTTTGCCGGTGGTGCCGGAGGTGTAGACCAGGATGGCCAGGTCATCCGGCTGGCAGGCCCGCACACGTGCATCGAGCGCGGCCGGGTGGTGCTGCGCGTAGTCGCGGCCCCGCTGGCGCAGCCCTTCCAGGCTGATGACCATGGGGTCGTCCAGGTCGCGCAGGCCCTTCATGTCGAACACCACGATCGTGCGCAGCAGCGGCAGGCTGCCGCGCACTTCCAGTGCCTTGTCGAGCTGCTCGTCGTTCTCGACAAACAGCACCCGGGTGGCCGAGTCCTCGCAAAGGTACTGCACCTGGCTGGGCGCGTCGGTGGGGTAGATGCCGTTGGAGACACCGCCGCAGCTCAGCACCGCCAGGTCGGCCAGCACCCATTCGATGACGGTGTTGGCCTGGATCGACGCGCACTGCCCGGCCTCCAGGCCCAGCGACAGCAGGCCGTTGCCGATCTCGCGCACGGCGGTGCCGGTCTG
>DASWYJ010000263.1:0-2126 GCA_036405035.1 Burkholderiaceae bacterium | reverse complement strand
GGCAAAAGCGAGGGCACGTGCGTATTTCATGGTGTTGTCCTTGTTCAAGTTGGGTGGGAAACGCGGGTGCGGGAGAGTTGCAGTCTGCCGGTCTGTTGCACCCTCCGCAACCGGCGGACCGTGGGGATCAGGATGTCTTGTTTTGGGTAGCCGGCAGCGCAGGCCGCCGGCCGCCAGATCCTGGGTCAGCAGTTGATTCAATATGCCGAATGGTGGTGTTGGTGGCGGCGACGCGATGCCATCATGAACAGTGCCGCCAGGGCCGCGCCCGAAGCAGCGGCGATCACGAGAGACTTGCCAGGTTGCTCGGCCACATATTTGCTGGTGGCATCTGCGGCTTCGTGCATCTTCTGGCGTGCGCGCGCACTCGTTTCGGCACAGTAATCAATGCTGCGGGATGCCAATTCCTGGGCACGGGCCGCCAGATCATCAATGACCGGATCCGCCTGGCTGCGCAAGCTGCGCACACCTTCCTCGGCTTTTTCCAGCGTGCTGTTGGCGGTGGCGCGGGTCGATTGAACTGCTTCCTGCGCACTTTGCAGCACATCGTCGGCGATGTGGCGCGCGCTGCTGGCAACTTTGTCGGTGGCGGTCTGGATGCTCATTGGGGGGCTCCTTGTATGCGGTGAAGGTAAAAGTGGGAAGTGAGCTGTTCAAACAGCCAGGGCAGTCAGCCCTTTCGCAGCAGCCCCAGCACGAAAGTGACGATGGCCATGATCACGAACACGAAAAACAGGATCTTGGCGATGCCCACAGCCCCGGCAGCGATGCCGCCAAAGCCAAAGAGAGCCGCGATCAGTGCGATCACCAGAAAAACAACTGCGTAGTGCAACATTTCTTTTCTCCTATCAGGGCCGGTGTGCCGGCTGTTGAGGACGGCACAGGAACTTCAGCGCCTGGAATCCACTGTAGGGAGGTCTGTTGCAGGAAGATGCCGGTCCCCGGCGCGCAGCCCTGTCGGCGGTGCAGCGAGGCCCCTGTAGGACAAGGCCGGGGGCATGGGCATTTTCTGGTGTACCGGGGATCGGGGGCCGCCAACATAGGCAACCCTCCATCCGCCCCGGCGCGGGTTTCCTCAACTTTCCGCCGTCACGCCATCAGCCAGCTTGGGCAGCGATGCATCCGGGGCGGAGGATTTCTGCAACGGCAGAACAGCCGACACCAGGGTGCCGTTGCCCGGGCGCGATGTGATCGACAGCCGCCCCCCAGCGGACTCCACCCGATGCCGCATGCCCGACAGCCCGTGCGACGTCGGCCGAACCGCTGCGGGATCGAAGCCGCCACCATTGTCCCGAACCTGCACCGCGACATGCGTGGGATACCCGTGGATCGACACGAGCACCTTGGTGGCCTTGGCGTACTTGCCGATGTTGGTGAGCGCCTCTTGCACCATCCGGTACACGGTGAGCTGCGCCGCATCCGGCAACTGCACCGACTCCAGGCTCGTTTCGATCTCGATACCTGCACGTTCTGCGTATTCGCGCGTGAGGATCTCGATGGCCGCCGTCAGACCCAGGTTGGACAGCGAAGAAGGGCGAAGATCCTCAATGATGCGGCGCTTGAGCGCGATACCGCTGTTGAGCGTGTCGGTCAGGTGCTTGAGCCGTTCGCCCACCTCCGGCGCGGTTGCGTCGATTCTGGATTTGAGGCGCGCCACGTCCAGCTTGGCCGCCGTCAGCAGGGCACCCAGTTCGTCGTGCAGCTCACGCGCCAGATGCCCCCGCTCTTCTTCGCGCACCTGCTGCAAGTGGTTCGCCAATTCAGAGAGCGTGGCCGTGCGCAGTTTCACGAGGCTCTCGAGCCGGTCGCGCTCACGTTCCAGCAAAGCCTGTTCTCGCAGGTTGACCGCCTGGAGCGCCTGCGCCTGGCGCAGGTACATGTAGAACGCGAGCAGGCCGATGGCGGTGACCGTGGCGATGCCAATGCGCGAGAGCATGAGCGACTGTTCGATCTGCTCGCGCCCCACGCGCACGTGCTCGTCGCTGCGCGCGATCAGCTGGTACGCATGTTTGCGGATCCCTTCCATGTGCTCCTTGCCCACATCGGTGTGCAAGATGAACTTCCAGGCATCTTCATTGCCTTGCCGCCGAAGGCGCAGGCTGAGCTCCATCTCAGCGAGCTTGCGC
>DASWYJ010000262.1:0-3865 GCA_036405035.1 Burkholderiaceae bacterium | reverse complement strand
GGTTTGCGGGCTGCCGAAAGGCAGCTTGCCCACGGCCAGCTGGTAGAGCATGACGCCAATCGCAAAGATGTCGCTGCGCGGATCGCCGCGCACACCCACCACCTGCTCCGGCGCCATCCAGGCTGGTGAACCCACGGCCTTGCGCAGCTCCTCGGCCAGCAGGTCGGGGTAGTGGGCATGCCACGACAGGCCGAAATCCAGCAGCACGGCCTGGCCGTCGGGCCGGATCATCACGTTGCCCGGTTTCAGGTCGAGGTGCACCGCTTCCTGCTGGTGCAGGCTGTGCGCCGCACGCGCCATGGCCACGCCGAGCCGGGCGATGGTGTCGGGCGGCAGGGGCTCGGGCTGGTCGAGCCAGTGCTGCAGCGTCTGGCCGGGCACCTGCTCCATCACCAGCCACGGCAGGCGCGCCAGGTCGCCGGTGGCCACGAAACGCGGCACATGGGGCCCGGTGAGCACCCGCAGGATCTGCTGCTCGATCTCGAAGCCGATGATGTTCTCGGCACCGTCGCCCGGTGTCATGCGCGGCACCTTCATCACCATCGGAAAACCCGGGTCGGCAGCGCCACCGGCATAGGTCACCCGGTAGATATGCGCCATGCCCCCGGCGTGCAGGCACTCGCCGATGGCAAAGCCATCCAGCTCGGTGCCGGGCACCAGCAGCTTCACTGCCCCTGCTCCAGCCGGGAGGCAAAAAACTCCGGCTGGCCCGCCGCGCGGACCGCCGCCGCCACCGCCAGGTGGTCGTAGGCCACACGGTGAAAGCAGAGCTGCGCCGTGGTGGCGTCGAACAGCGCATACATGGCGCGCGGGTCGCCGTCGCGCGGCTGGCCCACCGATCCCACAGTGGCCAGCCAGCGCCGGTGCGTGGGTACCGGAATGGGAACACCGGGGCGCGGATCGAAGCGCATCAGGCCGTGGCTCGCACCGCGGTAGAACAGCCGCTGGTGGTGCACATGGCCGCCGAACACATAGCGCACCTCCGGGTCGGTGCAGGCGGCGTCCAGGCTCGCGTTGGCGCTGCGCTCGTCGGTCACGTAGTGCCAGCGTTCGGGTGCGTCGGCGCTGGCGTGCACCAGCAGGCACGCGCCGGCGCGTGCGGTCAGCGGTAGCGCAGCGAGAAAGGCCCGTGCTGCGGGGTCGAGCTGCTGCCGGGTCCAGGCGGCGCTCAGCGATTCGGCAGTGGGTGGGGGCGATGCGCCGGGCATGGGCTCGGCTGGTGGCTGCACGGCGGCCAGGTCGTGGTTGCCCTGCAGCACGAAGGCGCCTTGCGCTGCCAATTGCACCAGGCGTGCCACCACGGCGGCGGGAGCGGGGCCGTAGCCCACCGAATCGCCGAGGATGGCGATGCGCTCCGCGCCATGGGCTTCGGCATGGGCGAGGCAGGCCTCGAACGCGTGCAGGTTGGCGTGGATGTCGGACAGCAGTGCGAGCCTCATGGCGCGGGCCGTCCCGGAAAAACGAGCGGGCAGGGCATGCCCGCATCATGCCGCAAACCCGGTGCGGTTTACTCCCGCACCGGGTGGGCGTTAGGCGACTTTCAGCGTGACGTCGATGTTGCCGCGCGTGGCGTTGGAGTACGGGCACACGACGTGCGCCTTTTCCACCAGTGCTTCGGCCGCTGCGCGGTCCAAGCCGGGGATGGTCACGGTCAGTGCCACCTGGATGTTGAAGCCGGTCGGGATCGGGCCGATGCCGACTGCGCCTTCCACCTTGGTGTCGGCCGGCACGGCAACCTTCTGCTGGCCCGCCACGAACTTGAGCGCGCCCAGGAAGCAGGCGGAATAGCCGGCGGCAAACAGCTGCTCCGGGTTCACGCCGCCGCCCATGCCACCCATTTCCTTGGGAACAACCAGCTTGACGTCGAGCAGGCCGTCGTCCGAGCGGGCCTGGCCTTCACGGCCGCCGGTGGCGCTGGCGTGGGCGGTGTACACAATTTTTTCGGGTTTGGTCATGGTGCTATCTCCTGGGGTTGGTGCCTCGGCTGAGGCGGGGGGTAAAAAAGTAAGGCGGCATCAGCTGGTGGGGGTGCCCAGGCTGGTGCGCAGCTCCCGCAGCTGGGTATTCAGCGCCAGCAGCTCGGGCAGTGCGCAGCGGGTGGCTTCGGCCACGCAGGCCGGCACGCGCAGGCCGCGTGCGCGCAGCTTGCGGCCTTCGGGCGTGAGTTCGATCCGCACCTTGCGTTCGTCATCGGTGGCGCGCACGCGCCGCAGCAGGCCTGCGACCTCCATGCGCTTGAGCAGTGGCGTGACGGTGCCCGAGTCGAGGAACAGGCGTTCCCCCAGCTCCGAGACACCCAGGCCATCCTGTTCCCACAACACGAGCATCACCAGGTACTGGGGGTAGGTCAGCCCCAGCGGCTCCAGCAGCGGCTTGTACAGCTTGGTCATGGCCAGCGAAGCGGAATACAGCGCAAAACACAGCTGGTTGTCGAGCAGCAGGGCTTCTTCAGGCGGGATGCGGTTGCGGGGCATGGTTGAATTATAGCGAGCAATTAGATTGCGTGCAATTGAAAATTGTGGGGCGGTGTGCAAGCAACCGTAATCTATGATCACCGCATGCCCAAAACCCCGGAGAAAAAAGCCCCTGCCGCCCCGCCCGTGGTGGCAGGCCTGCCCGAGGTCCGGCCGGGCCAGTCGATCGCGCTGCTCAAGGAGCTGCACATCCTCACCCGCGATGGCAAGCTCAACCAGGATTCGCGCCGCAAGCTCAAGCAGGTGTACCACCTGTACCAGTTCATCGAGCCGCTGTTGCAGCAGGTGCTCGATGCGCGCGGCGACGTGGCGCTGGTCGACCACGGCGCCGGCAAGTCGTACCTGGGGTTCATCCTGTACGACCTGTTCTTCAAGTCGCGCACGGCGGGCCGGATCGTGGGTATCGAAACCCGGCAGGAGCTGGTGGAGAAATCACAGGCACTGGCCGCGCAGCTGGACTTTGCGCGCATGGATTTTTTGAACCTTTCGGTGCAGCAGTCGATGGTGGCGCCGGAGTTGCCGGAGCAGATCGATGTGGTCACCGCGCTGCACGCCTGCGACACCGCCACCGACGACGCCATCCGCTTTGGTTTGCACAAGAACGCGCGCTTCATGGTGCTGGTGCCCTGCTGCCAGGCCGAGGTGGCCGGTGTGCTGCGCCAGCACAAGGCGCTGTCGCTGTCGCGCACGCCACTGAGCGAAATATGGCGGCACCCGCTGCACACGCGCGAGTTTGGCAGCCAGATCACCAACGTGCTGCGTTGCCTGCAGCTGGAGGCCAGCGGCTATCAGGTCACGGTAACCGAGTTGGTGGGCTGGGAGCATTCCATGAAAAATGAGCTCATCATCGCCAGCCGCCACAGCGGGCCGCGGCGCAGTGCGTCGGCCCGGCTGGAGCAGCTGCTGGGTGAGCTAGGGCTGGCTGATTTGCGTGAGCGCTTCCAGCCCGCCGATTTTCAGTAGCGGTACACGCCGTGGCCGGTCTTGCGGCCCAGGCGGCCTGCGGCCACCAGTTCCTTCAGCAGCGGGCAGGGGCGGTACTTGGAATCGCCAAATTCGGTGAGGTAGACCTCCATCACCGCCAGGCACACGTCGAGGCCAATCATGTCGGCCAGTGCCAGCGGGCCAATCGGCTGGTTGCAGCCCAGCTTCATGCCGGCGTCGATGTCTTCCGGCGTGGCCAGGCCTTCGGCCAGCACAAACAGCGCCTCGTTGATCATCGGCACCAGAATGCGGTTGACCACAAAGCCCGGCGCGTTCTTCACCGTGATCGGTGATTTGCCCAGTGCCACGGCCAGCGCCTGCACTGCCGCGTGGGTGGCGTCGCTGGTTTGCAGGCCGCGGATGATTTCCACCAGCGCCATCATCGGCACCGGGTTGAAGAAATGCAT
>DASWYJ010000261.1:0-3080 GCA_036405035.1 Burkholderiaceae bacterium | reverse complement strand
CAACCTGCATCGCGACGGCATTCTTGCCGTGACCGAGGTTTTCGAAGGAAATATGGCCCCGGCCAGCGCCCAGGCTGCCGTTCATGCTGCAAAAGCAATAGCAGATGGATTGGCCTATGTGGGCGTGTTGTGTGTCGAATTCTTCATCGTGCTCGACGCTGCTGGCGCCGAGACACTGGTGGTCAACGAAATTGCCCCGCGCCCGCACAACAGCGGCCACTACACCATGGACGCCTGCGACCTCTCGCAGTTCGACCTGCAGGTGCGCACGCTGGCCGGCCTGCCGCTGGTGCAGCCGCGCCAGCACAGCCCGGCCACCATGCTGAACCTGCTCGGCGACCTGTGGGGCGCCGGCGAGCCGCGCTGGGCGGAGCTGCTGGCGCTGCCCGGCATGCACCTGCACCTGTACGGCAAGGCCGAAGCCCGGCCCGGCCGCAAGATGGGCCACCTGAACATCACCGGCCCCGACGCGGCCACGGTACGCAGCCGCGCCCTGCAGGCCGCCGCGCTGCTCGGCATTGCGCCGTTCTGAGCGAGCGGGCCGCACCATGATCCTGCCGGGCGACTCCGCCGACGCGCTGGCCCGGGCGGTGGCGGTGCTGCGGGCCGGCGGCCTGCTCGGCCTGCCGACCGAAACCGTGTATGGCCTCGCCGCCGACGCCGGCAATGCCGACGCCGTGGCCGCCATCTTTACCGCCAAGGGCCGGCCCAGCGACCATCCGCTCATCGTCCATGTGGCCGACGCGGCGGGCGCCGGGCGTTTTGCCGCCGCCGTGCCGCCCTTTGCCGCCCGCCTCATGGCGGCCTTCTGGCCAGGCCCGCTCACGCTCATCCTGCCGCGCCAGCCCGGTGTGGCGGCCGCCGCCGCCGGCGGCCAGGATTCGGTGGGCCTGCGCTGCCCGTCGCACCCGGTGGCGCAGGCGCTGCTGCGGGCCGCGGCTGCGGCCGGCGTGCACGGCGTGGCTGCGCCCAGCGCCAACCTGTTCGGCCGGGTCAGCCCCACCACCGCCGCCCATGTGGCCAGCGAATTCGGCGACAGCCTGCTGGTGCTCGACGGCGGCCCCTGTGCGGTGGGCATCGAATCGGCCATCGTCGACTGCAGCCGCGGCGTGCCGGTGCTGCTGCGGCCCGGCGTGCTGACCGCCACGCAGATCGAGGCTGCCTGCGGCGAGCGCCTGCGCGACCCGTCGGAGCTGCCGCAGGCCGCGCCGCGTGCCTCGGGCACGCTGGAAGCCCATTACGCACCCCGCGCCGCCGTACGGCTGATGGATGCCGGCGCATTGCAGACGGCCCTGGAGGTGCTGGGCAGCCCGCCGCCGGGCGACGGCCCGGCCATTGCCGTCTGGTCGCGTGCGGTGCTGCGGCCCGGCTCCGGCGCGGTGCTGGTACGCCGCATGCCCGACGACGCACTGGCGGTGGCGCAGCAGCTGTTCGGGGTGCTGCGCGAATTCGACGGCCGGGGTGTCCGGCTGATCTGGGTGGAAACGCCGCCCGACACCCCGGAATGGGCGGGCGTGGCCGACCGGCTGCGGCGCGCGGCCGCACGGTAAGATAGCCCCGTTGCCCCCGGCGCAGCCGCCCCGCGGGCCTTCCTTTTTTTGGAGTTGCAGATGAAATACCCTGGCATGCGCCGCTTTCTCCTTGCCGCAGCCGCGGCCTCCAGTGTGTTGCTCGCCAGTTGCGGTGGCGGGAGCGTGGTGGGCCAGATCACGCCCAGCCGCATCGTGGTGCTCGGCGACGCGTTCAGCGACGTGGGCCAGTCCGGCAACAAATACACGGTGAACGACGGCTCCGTCAACAACTGGACCCAGCAGCTCGCCTCCAGCTACGGGCTGACCATCACCGCCCAGTCTGCCGGCGGTACCGGTTATGCCCAGGGCAATGCGCGCATCACGCTCAAGCCCGATGCGGGTGGCGGCAATGTCCGTACGGTGACCGAACAGGTCGACGCCTTCCTTGCCGCCGGCACACCGCAGGCCAATGACCTGGTGGTGCTGGGCGGCGGCTTAAGCGACATCATCGTGGAAACGATGAACACGGCCCAGGGTGCCGCGCAGCGCCTGGCGAACGTGCAGCAGGCGGCCCGCGAACTCGCCGCCCAGGTGCGCCGCGTGGTCAATGCGGGTGGCAAGCAGGTGGTCATCGTGGGGGTGTACGACATCGGCAGAACCCCCTGGGCCAAGGCGCTGGGCCGGGAGACGGAAATCAGGGATCTGGCGGCGAAGTTCAACGAAGCCCTGAAGGTGGCGCTGGCGGATCTCGGCAACACCGTGCTGTACCTCGATACGGCCAACTATTTCAACTTCCTGTTCAACCAGCCGGCCAGCTTCGACCTGTCGAACATTGATTCCGCAGTGTGTACGGCAACCGCCAGCGGCACCAACGGTATCGGCATCAGCGCCAGTGCCCACGTCAGTTCGCGGGTCTGCACGGGCAGCACCCTCGTCTCCGGCGCAAACGTGGACACCACGATGTTTGCCGATCCGGTCTATCCCACGCCGCGCGTGCACCGCCTGTTCGGCGACAACGCCTACAACCGGATTCACGAGCGCTTCTGAGCGTCGGCCTCCGCCACACGCACGAAAAAGCCGACCCGCAGGTCGGCTTTTTTCATGCGGCCAGCGCCCTGCCGCCTACAGCCAGCCCGCCTGGCGCAGCCGGGTGGCCACCGCATCGGCCAGCAGCTGGTGGCCGAAGGGCGTGGGGTGGAAGCCGTCGGAGAACAGGTAGGTCTGCCACCAGTTGGCCGTGGCGCCGGCGGGGATGAGTGGCGCCGACGACAGCAGCGCCGCGGTGCAGGTCTGGAAGTTGTAGTTGGGCAGGCCGTCGGAGCCCGCGCCGGTGGCGGGGCAGACCGGCGTGGTGGTGTTGGCCAGGCCGTACTTGGCCGGATTGGCCAGCTGGTCGTTGAAGGCGGCATAGAAATCCACGATGGCCACGGCGCTGTTGCCACTGGCGCGCACGCCGAGCTGGGTGTTGAAGCTCACCACCCAGCTGTCGAACAGGGCCTTGGCCTGGGCCCGTGCCGTTGCTCCCGCAGTGCCGCCGCCGTTGGCCTGCGCAATGCTGTCGAGCACCAG
>DASWYJ010000260.1:0-8714 GCA_036405035.1 Burkholderiaceae bacterium | reverse complement strand
TGGGCGGGCATCTGCATCCTCACGCTGTCGGCGGCGCGGCTGCTGTGGCGCCTGACGCACCAGCCGCCGGCCGACCTGCCCATGCCGCGGTGGCAGCAGCGCGCGGCGCATGCCACCCATGTGCTGTTGTACATCCTGTTTTTTGCCACGCCGCTGATGGGCTGGGCCTACAGCTCGGCGGCGGGTTTCCCCATCGTGCTGTTTGGTGTATTGCCGCTACCCGATTTCGTGAGCCCCAGCAAGGAACTGGCCGAGGCCCTGAAGCCCTGGCATGGCCTGCTGGCCAAGGCCATGGCCGTGCTGGTGCTGCTGCATGTGGCGGGCGCACTGAAACACCACTTCATCGACCGCGACGGCCTCATTCGCCGGATGTGGTCCTGAAAAGAGGGAACCTGCCGGGCTGCCGGCGCTCCATCTGTTTTTGATTGTGAGGATTGCGATGCGGAAACCCTGGATTCTGATGGCCGGCCTGCTGCTGGCCGCCGGTGTGCATGCCCAGCAGAAGCTGGTACCGGCCCAAAGCGAAATTGTCTTTGTAAGCAAGCAGATGGGCGTGCCGGTGGAAGGCAAGTTCACCCGCTTCGACGCGCAGATTGCCTTTGACCCCAAGAAACCCGAAACCGGCAAGGCCGCTTTCACCATCGATCTGGCGAGTGCCAGCCTGGGCTCCGCCGAAACCGAAACCGAGCTCAAGCAGCCGGGCTGGCTCAACAGCGCCAAGGTGCCGCAGGCGACCTTCGCCTCGACGGCGATCAAGGCCGTTGGTGGCGGTAAGTTCGAGATCAGCGGCAAGCTCACCATCAAGGGCAACACGCGCGACGTGGTGGTTCCGGCCACGTTGACGCAGGCCGGCGCCAGCACCACGGCGGCTGGCAGCTTCACGCTCAAGCGCGTGGACTACAAGATCGGCGAGGGCGAATGGAACGACGTGTCCATCGTCGCCAACGATGTCGTGGTGCGCTTCAAGCTGGTGCTGACCGGCGTGGCCGCGCTGTAACGGCACGCCCCTTTTATTTTTCACCCTGAAGGAGAGCAATCCGTGATCAAACCCCTCTTACTGGGCCTGGCCCTGTCGTCGCTGGCCGTGGCCGCCTCGGCGCAATCGGCAACCTACGCCATCGACCCGACCCATACATTCGTGACCTTCGAGGCGCTGCATGCGGGCACCTCCACCAGCCGTGGCCGTTTCGACAAGAAGGAAGGCACCGTCACGCTGGACAAGGCCGGCAAGAGCGGCAAGGTGGACCTGACCATCGAGACCGGTTCCATCAGCACCGGCGTTGGCCCGTTCGACGGACACCTGAAGAACAAGGACTTCTTCAATGCCACCGAATTTCCCACGGCCCGTTTCGTCGGCGACAAGTTTTCCTTTGCCGGTGACAAGGTCACGTCTGTGGAAGGCCAGCTGACGTTGCTGGGCAAGACCCTGCCCGTGACGCTGAAGGCCAACAGTTTCAACTGCTACGACAACCCGCGCCTGAAGCGCGAAGTGTGTGGCGGTGATTTCGAAACCACCATCGCCCGCAGCCAGTGGGGCATGACCTATGGCCTGCCTGGCATCCCCGACAACATCCGCCTGCTGATCCAGGTCGAGGCGATCAAGCAGTAAAAAATGGTCCCCACGGGGGCGTTCACTGCGTGGAGCTTCCTGCCCCCATGGGGCCGCCTTGCTGGGGGGGCCCGGCGCGGCGGCAATCTACGTAAGGCTCAGGCGCCAACGCGCGCGTACTGCGTGGCGTTGTCGCGCAGCCAGTTTTCCGACAGGGTGTTGTCCTGCTGCTCGGGATGGAAGTCGGCGCGGAAATACTGTTTCCAGGGCCTGTAGGTGTCGCGGATCAGGCCGCGCGCACCGAACAGGTAGCTGGCTGCGCTTTTCCAAGTGTTCCATTGCCAGAGCGTGCCGTCCTGCCGGAGGTTGCTGACGGTCTGGCGCAGCAGGTCGCTGAGGAAGAAGATGGTGATGCGCTTGAACCAGGTGATGCGCCACTGCTCGTTGCCGCCGATGGCGCGGTAGATGTCGAACGCGGTGGTCTTGTGCTCGGATTCCTCGGCACTGTGCCACAGCCACATGGTTTTCAGGCGGGGTTCGCAGTCGCCCATGCGGTCGTGGTTGGTCAGCATCCACTCGGCCAGGATGGCGGTGAAATGCTCGTTGGCGGCGGTCACGGCCAGGCGGTGGCGCACGTCGCCGCCGTCAAAGATCTTCATCTTCTGCACGATGCGCTGCGCCCAGCCGTTGACCAGGCCCTGTTTTTCCAGGTGGCCGTTGAACAGCGCATGGATGCGGCGGTGCGTGGCTTCCTGGCCGATGAAGCCCTGGACTTCGGTTTTATACTTTTCCTGCTGTGCCGGGGGCAGCTCCCGCAGGCCGTCGCGCACCGAGTCAATGAAAAACTGCTCGCCCACGGGGAAACTCATCGACAGCGCGTTGAACAGGGCGGTGCGGAAGGCATCGCCTCCGCACCAATGGCGCGGCAGCGGCGTTTCCAGGTCGATCAGCAGGCGGCGGACAACGAGTTCGGTCATGGCATTCCCTTGATTGGACAGGTCTGGTACTATTTGGTACCACCATGGATGTGATTTAAGCCGATGAATCTGGTACTGTCAAGTACCAATTGGAAAAATAGTGACGCCTACTGCCCTGACTGCCGATTCCAGCCCGTCGCCCGCTCCGGCCGGATTCGTGCCGGTTGCCAACGATTATCACAACCGCCTGCTCGACGGCATGGCCCGCAGTGTGGCCCACAAGGGTTATGCCGACACCACCGTGGCCGACATCGTGCGCGAGGCCGGTGTCTCCAAGCGCACCTTCTATGAATGCTTCGCCAGCAAGAATGCCTGCATGATCGCGCTGTACCGGGCCGCCAGCCACGGCGCGCTGCAGGTGCTGAAAGACGCCATCGACCCGGAGCGCGACTGGGAAGCCCAGGTCGAGCATGGGCTGCGCGCCTATCTCGGCTGCCTGGCCAGCAACCCGCTGCTGCTGCGCACGCTGTTCATCGAGATCCTGGGGCAGGGCGAAGAAGGGCTGGCCGTGCGCCGCACCATCAACCAGGAACTGGCCGATTTCGTGGTGCATCTGGTGAACGACGGCGGCCGCCACCCGCCGCGCGATGCCCGGCTCACCGCCAGCATGGCCATGGCCGTGGTGGGCGGCATCAACGAGCTGGTGCTGCAGGAACTGGAAAACAACCGCGCCGCGCTGCTCACCGATCTGGTGGTGCCGGCCAGCGCACTGGTGCGCTCGGTACTGCTGCCGCTGCGCTGAGTCTTCTTCGCTGCGTATTCACCATGAAAAATGCCCGCTTGCGCGGGCATGTGCACGAACGGGGCGGTGTGCGCCCCGGCAGGCTTTTTACTTCACTTCCGGCATTGCCATGACGGCCGGCGTGGCCGCAGCGGTGATGGCCACCGGTGCCGGCAGCGCGGCCTTGGGCGCCTCGGGGGTGTGGAACTTCACCACCAGCGGCACGATCAGCAGCGCCACGATGTTGATGATCTTGATCAGCGGGTTGACGGCGGGGCCGGCGGTGTCCTTGTAGGGGTCGCCCACGGTGTCGCCGGTCACCGCGGCCTTGTGGGCTTCAGAGCCCTTGCCGCCGTGGTGGCCGTCTTCAATGTATTTCTTCGCGTTGTCCCAGGCACCGCCGCCGGTGCACATCGAGATGGCCACGAACAGACCGGTCACGATGGTGCCCATCAGCAGGCCGCCCAGCGCGGCGGGGCCGAGCAGCAGGCCCACGACGATGGGAACCGCCACCGGCAGCAGGCTGGGGATCACCATTTCCTTGATGGCGGCCGAGGTCAGCATGTCCACGGCGGCGCTGTAGTCGGGCTTGCGCTTGCCGGACATGATCTCGCCGTCCTGGAACTGGCGGCGCACTTCCACCACCACCGAACCGGCAGCACGGCCCACGGCCTCCATCGCCATCGCACCGAAGAGGTAGGGAATCAGGCCGCCGATGAACAGGCCCACGATGACCAGTGGGTCGCTCAGGTTGAAGCTGATCGCCTGGCCCAGGCCCTCGAGCTTGTGGGTGTAGTCGGCAAACAGCACGAGCGCGGCCAGGCCGGCGGAACCGATGGCGTAGCCCTTGGTCACGGCCTTGGTGGTGTTGCCCACGGCGTCCAGCGGGTCGGTGATGTCGCGCACGCTCGCGGGCATCTCGGCCATTTCGGCAATGCCGCCGGCGTTGTCGGTGATGGGGCCGTAGGCGTCCAGCGCAACCACGATACCGGCCATGCTCAGCATGGAGGTGGCTGCAATCGCAATGCCGAACAGGCCACCGAGCTTGTAGGCCGCCATGATGGCGATACAGACAAAAATCACGGGCCAGGCGGTGGAACGCATCGACACACCCAGGCCGGCAATGATGTTGGTGCCGTGGCCGGTGGTGGAAGCCTGCGCGATGTGCTGCACCGGCTTGTACTGGGTACCGGTGTAGTACTCGGTCACCCAGACCAGCACGCCGGTCAGGATCAGGCCCACGGCGCAGGCGCCGAACAGGCGCATCTGTGCACCGGTGCCGCCGAGTGCGTTGTCCGGAATCAGCCAGGTAGTGACGAAGTAGAACGCAATCAGCGACAGCACGCCGGCCACTGCCAGGCCCTTGTACAGCGCGGGCATCACGTTCTTCATGCCGGGCGAGGCCTTGACGAAGAAGCAGCCGATGATGGAGGCGATGATGGACACGCCACCCAGCGCCAGCGGGTACAGCACGGCCTGCATGGGTGCGGCGGCGACCAGCAGCGCACCCAGCACCATGGTGGCGATCAGCGTGACCGCATAGGTCTCGAACAAATCGGCCGCCATGCCGGCGCAGTCGCCGACGTTGTCACCCACGTTGTCGGCAATCACGGCCGGGTTGCGCGGGTCGTCTTCCGGAATGCCGGCTTCGACCTTGCCCACCAGATCGGCGCCAACGTCCGCACCTTTGGTGAAGATGCCGCCGCCCAGACGGGCGAAGATGGAGATCAGCGAGGAGCCGAAGGCAAAACCGATCAGCGGGTTCAGCAGCGTGGCCAGGCTCTTGTCCGGCGTCAGGTTGCCATTGCCGACCAGGAACCAGAAGAAGCCTGCAACCCCGAGCAGACCGAGGCCCACTACCAGCATGCCGGTGGTGGCACCGCCGCGGAAGGCGACGTCCAGCGCCGGGCCAATGCCCTTGGTGGCGGCCTGTGCGGTGCGCACGTTGGCCCGCACCGACACGTTCATGCCGATGAAGCCACAGGCGCCCGACAGCACCGCACCAATGACGAAGCCGACGGCGGTCTGTCCGTCGAGGAACAGGCCGATCAGCACCGCGAGGATGACGCCGACGATGGCGATGGTCTTGTACTGCCGCGCCAGGTAGGCGGCGGCACCGGCCTGGATGGCGGCTGCAATTTCCTGCATCCGCGCATTGCCGGCATCCTGGGACAGAATCCAGCCGCGGGCCCAGAAGCCGTACCCGACGGCCACCAGTCCGCAAACGAGCGCCAATATGAGCGCTGAATTACCAACCATGATGTTCTCCTACTATGTAGTTTCTGCTTGGAGGAACCCCAACGCAGGGCTGGGTTTCCGCTGCGTTGCTTCCTCGTAGCTCCACTTCACGGACAGGGGAGTCGATTGGCCAACCGCCGCAATGTAGCGTGAAAAACCGGGCTTGCGGGAATCGCGCAAGGCCCGAGAAAGTAAAATAAGGGTTAATCCCGAGTTAACGAATTTCCTCCAACTGCAGAACCATCCTATGTCCCTCGACAAAGTTTCGCCTGGCAAGAACGTACCCGAATCCTTCAACGTCGTGATCGAAATCCCGATGAACGCCGACCCGGTCAAGTACGAGGTCGACAAGGAATCCGGCGCCATCTTCGTGGACCGCTTCATGAGCACGTCCATGCACTACCCGACCAACTACGGCTATGTGCCCAAGACCCTCAGCGGCGACGGCGACCCGGTCGACGTGCTCGTCATCACCCCGGTTCCGCTGATTCCCGGCGTCGTCGTGACCTGCCGCCCCATCGGCATCCTGATGATGGAAGACGAAGCCGGCGTGGACGGCAAGGTGCTGGCCGTGCCGGTGGACAAGAAGTGTTCGCTGTACACCCAGTGGCAGAAGCCCGAAGACATGAACCCGCTGCGCCTGCGCACCATCTCGCACTTCTTCGAACACTACAAGGACCTCGAAGAAGGCAAGTGGGTCAAGATCCTGGGCTGGGAAGGTGTGGACGCCGCCAAGAAGGAAATCACCGACGGCGTGGCCAACTACAACGCCAAGAACGCCTGAAACGGGGATATTGGTACTGAAAAGTGGCTCGGGCCAGCGTGAATGCTGGCTGGGTTGCTATCAAAAAAAGAAAAAGGCCGGTGCAAACACCGGCCTTTTTGCATGGCGCTGCGTCTGGCGTTCAGCGCTGCGGGTCGGGAAAGATCAGGCCGTGCAGGCGGCCGGGCTTGCGCTCGAACGGTTTCCACTGGCCGGGCTGCTGCGCCAGCCGGTCAGCCACCACCCACCACGCGCTCGGGTTCAGGCCAATGCCGAAATGGCTGGCCAGCACCTCGACGTTTTCGGTGTGCGGGTTGGTCCGGCTCGGCGCCTGCAGGCTGCCCTGCCAGGCCACGATACCGTCGGTGCGGGAGTAGATGGAGGTGGTGGGCACCGGTGGGGCGATGGGCAGGTCGCGCTGCTCGGCTTCGCGGTGACTGTCGCGGCCGCTGGTGAGTTCGTACAGCCGCCAGGCGTTGGTGCTGCGCGGCGAGCCGGCGAAAGGCGTGCCCAGCGTCACCACGCCGCGCACCATGTCGGGCATCAGCTTGGCCAGCTCGCGGGCGTAGATGCCGCCCAGGCTCCAGCCCACCAGGCTGACGGGTTTGCCGCTGATATCGCAGGCCTGCTGCACCATGCGCACCGCAGCCTCCAGCACGCCGGGGCGCGGCCCGAAATTGAAACCCTGCTCCCAGCCGCGCGTGGTGTAGCCCAACGAATCGAGGTAGCGGCGCAGCGGGATGGTGGTGCTGTCGTTGGCCGAGAGGCCGGGAAACACCAGCACCGCGTGGCCATCGCCCTTGGGCGCGCGCTGCAGCACCGGCCAGCTTGGCAGCACCGCGCCAAACTCCCAGAATGCCCGGAATTCAAGCGCGAGCAGGCAGGCGCCGGGTGCGGGCACATCGGCCAGGCCCTGTGCTGCTGCGGGAGACGGGGCTGCGGACTTGGTGGTGGTCTTGCGGGGCGGCATGGTGCGGGAGGTGACGGCCATGGGATGCGGGTGCATGCACGTTTTTGAGCAGCTTCCGATTTGACACCATGCCGGCCGCGCCGGGGCGCGCTTTTTAGAGTGCCGCGTCTGGCTTTGTGTCCCCCCGGCGACCCGGGGGCAGTGGCTCAGGCCATGCCGTTGCGGCGGGCCAGCTCCACGAACAGCGCCGACTGGTCGAAATCGGCCAGGCCGTTGGCCACGGCGTCGGAAAACAGCTGCTCGAACAGCGTGGCAACCGGCGCATCGAAACCCAGGCTGCGGGCGGTGTCCATCGCATTGCGCATGTCCTTCAGGTGCACCGCCATCGAGCCGCGTTTGGCGAAATCGCGCTGCACCATGCGTTCGCCATGCACCTGCAGTACCCGGCTGTCGGCAAAACCGCCGGAAATGGCCTCGCGCACCCGGGCCATGTCGGCGCCGCCCCGGGCCGCGAAGAGCAGGGCCTCGGCCACCACACCGATGGTGACGCCGACGATCATCTGGTTGGCCAGCTTGGCGAGCTGGCCCGCGCCGTCCGGCCCGACATGGGTGGCGCGGCCCAGTACCGACAGCACCGGCAGCGCGCGGGCGAAGTCGCCGGCCTCGCCGCCGGCCATGATGGCCAGCGTGCCCTGTTCCGCACCCAGCGTGCCGCCGGATACCGGGGCGTCAATGGGGGCCATGCCGAATGCGCGCAGGCGCCCGGCATGGTCGGTGGCCTCGGCCGGCTTGATCGACGCCATGTCGATCACCAGCGTGCCGGGCCGCATGGCGAGCGCGGCCTGGCCGCTGCCGAACAGCACGTCGTGCCCGACCGGGCCGTTCTCCAGCATCGTGACCACCACGTCCGCTGCCTGCACGGCGCCCGACGCCCGGTCGTGCACGGTGGCGCCGAAGGGCGCCACCCGCTCGGCTTTCTCGCGGCTGCGGTTCCACACATGCACCGTGTAGCCCGCCTCGCACAGGCGGCGCGCCATCGGGAAACCCATCATGCCGATACCCAGTACGGCAACCGGACCTGGAGTGTGCATCGATGCTCCTTATTCAATAGCTAAAAGGTGAGTAAATACGCTGGCTAGTGGCACTTTTCATGCAAAAAATGGCCTTGCCGCCTTCAGGCGCGGCACGCGGCTGCCGGTGGGGGCGCGAACAGGGTTTCCATCTCGCGCCGCACCTGCCAGGCGCGGGTGGTGGTGTCGATGGCCACGTCCGCCCAGGTCAGGCTCTGGCCCGCCCGGACCGGGCGCACCAGCCGCACCTGGTGCGCCAGGCCCAGCGGCAGGCCGCCCAGGGCCTGCGAGGTGGCTGCCGGCAGCAGCTTGCCCCAGACGGTGTAGCCGCCTTCGCCGTCGAGCAGCTCGCCGGCGGCGAGGTCGCGCTTGGCGGTGGCCACCACATCGGCGTTCCAGCCGGTGGCCACGCCGGTGGGTTCGTTGCGCAGCGCCACGCTGGCCACGCTCACGCCCACTTCCAGCCCGATCAGGTGCCAGCGCTTG
>DASWYJ010000259.1:0-7225 GCA_036405035.1 Burkholderiaceae bacterium | reverse complement strand
GAGGCCCTGTCGGTGGGCAGCCTGGAGTTCGGCATGACGGGCGATTCGCCTCCGGTGTTCGCCCAGGCTGCCGGCAAGGACCTGGTGTACGTCGGGGCCGAGCCGCCCAAGCCCGACAGTTCGGCCATTCTGGTGCTGAAGGATTCGCCGCTGCGCAGCGTGGCCGAGCTCAAGGGCAAACGCGTGGCGCTGCAGAAGGGATCGAGCGCGCACTACCTGCTGGTGCGGGCCATTGAGAAAGCCGGCCTGCAGTGGAGCGACATCTCTCCGGTGTACCTGATTCCGGCCGACGCACGCGCCGCCTTCGAGCGCAAAAGCGTCGATGCCTGGGCGATCTGGGATCCGTTCTACGCCGCTACCGAACTGGCCATTGCCCCCCGTGCACTGGTGACCGGGCGGGGCCATTCAAACAACAACTCCTTCTACCTTGCCTCCCGGCCCTTTGCCACCCAGCATGCGGCCACGGTGGCCGTGCTGTTCGAGGAACTGACGCGCGCCGACCGGCTGGTACAGACGCGGCGACCCGACGCCATCAAGCTGGTGGCCGACTTCAGCGGGCTGGATGCCGGCGTGGTCAGCCTGTTCCTGCAGCGCCGGCCTGCATCGCCGGTGGCGCCACTGGATGCCGCAACCACGGCCGACCAGCAGCGCGTAGCCGATGCCTTCCACAAGCTGGGGCTGATCCCGAAGCCGGTCACGGTGGCGGAGATCGTTTGGCAGCCGCAGGGCCAGCGGCTGGCGCGGGCCACGCCCTAAAGCCCGCTTTTTCATAACAACGATCCGCAGAGAGCACAAGGAGTTTTCATGAGCATGTTCTGGTTCATTCCCACCCACGGCGACAGCCGCTACCTCGGTACCGCCGAAGGCGCGCGCGCCGTGGATCTGGATTACATGCGGCAGGTGGCCGTGGCGGCCGACACGCTGGGCTACGAAGGCGTGTTGCTGCCCACCGGGCGCTCCTGTGAAGACCCGTGGGTGACGGCGTCGAGCCTGATCAGCGCGACCCGCAAGCTGAAATTCCTGGTGGCCCTGCGGCCCGGCCTGACTACCCCCACGCTCGCTGCACGCATGGCCGCCACGTTTGACCGGCTTTCCGGCGGGCGCTTGCTGGTCAACTTGGTCACCGGGGGCGACACCGCCGAACTCGAAGGCGATGGCCTGTTCCTGAACCACGCCGAACGCTACGAGGCATCGGCCGAATTCATCAAGATCTGGCGCGACGTGTTGGCCGCCAGCCACCAGGTGCAGTCGGTGGACTTCGAGGGCAAGCACCTGCGGGTGAAGGGCGCGAAGGTGCTGTACCCGCCGCTGCAGAACCCGCATCCCCCGGTGTGGTTTGGTGGTTCGTCGGAGGCCGCACACGGACTGGCAGCCGAACAGGTGGATACCTACCTGAGCTGGGGCGAGCCACCGGCCGCGGTGGCCGAGAAGATTGCCGACGTGCGCCAGCGCGCCGCAGCCCAGGGGCGCAAGATCAAGTTCGGCATCCGCCTGCATGTGATCGTGCGCGAGACCGAGGACAAGGCGTGGGCCGCCGCCGATGATTTGATCAGCCGCCTGGACGACAAGACGGTGGCCGTGGCCCAGCAGGTTTTCGCGAAGATGGATTCCGAAGGCCAGCGCCGCATGGCCGCGCTGCACAAGCAGGGTGGGGCCCGTACCCGCGAAACGCTGGAGATCAGCCCCAACCTGTGGGCCGGTGTGGGCCTGGTGCGCGGCGGTGCCGGCACCGCGCTGGTGGGCGATCCGGACACGGTGGCCCGGCGCATCGAGGAATACAAGGCCATCGGCATCGAGACCTTCATTTTCTCCGGCTATCCGCACCTGGAAGAGGCCTACCGCTTTGCCGAACTGGTGTTTCCCAAGCTCGGCATCCAGGGCCGGGAAGCCTCGAATTCGCCCGTCCTGCCGGGTCCGTTCGGTGAGGTCGTGGCCAATGTGTACGCACCGCGGGTGTCGCAAAGCTGATGGCACAGGAGAACGCCATCCCATCGGTCCGTGAATTGCAGGTCACGCCGCTGCCGGCCACGCTCGACGGGCCGGGCTGGAGCGGCCTTGGCAAGCTGCTGTCCGGCACGGCGCTGCGCCTGTTGCCCTGGTTGGCGCCAGTCGGCCTGCTGGTCTTCTGGCAACTGGCGTCTTCGCTGGGCTGGCTGTCCACCCGGGTGCTTCCGGCGCCGCTGGAAGTGGCCACTGCGGCCTGGAAGCTCACCCTCTCCGGCGAGCTGTGGACCCACGTGCAGGTGAGCGCGGGCCGGGCGCTCGCGGGTCTGGCGGTGGGCGGCGGGATCGGGCTGGCGCTGGGCCTGCTGACCGGCTCGGTGCGGGTCGCGGAAACCCTGCTCGACTCCACCATCCAGATGGTGCGCAACATCCCGGCACTGGCCATGATTCCGCTGGTGATCCTGTGGTTCGGCATCGACGAGACCGCCAAGCTGTTCCTGATTGCGGTGTCGGTGTTTTTCCCCATCTACCTCAACACCTTCCACGGCATCCGCAATGTGGATCCGGGATTGATCGAGATGGGCCGCACCTACGGCCTGAGCCGCTGGCAGCTGTACCGCCAGGTGATCCTGCCGGGTGCACTGTCGTCCATCCTGGTCGGGCTGCGCTTCTCGCTGGGCCTGATGTGGGTGATCCTGATCGTGGCCGAAACCATCTCGGCACAGTCCGGTATCGGCTACCTGACGATGAACGCCCGCGAGTTCCTGCAGACCGACGTGGTGCTGGTCGGCATCCTGCTGTACGCGCTGCTCGGCAAGCTGGCCGACCTGTTTGCCCGCGGGCTGGAGCGCTACTGGCTGCGCTGGCACCCTGGCTACCAGCACCCCTGAAACCCTACCGGACGCATACCTGCATGGGCAGCACATCTTCTTCCGCTGGCGGCGTAACCCTCCAGATCCAGGGCCTGGGCAAGCGCTACGGCGCGCGTGAGGTTCTGAAAAACACCCAGCTCTTCATCGAGCCGGGCCAGTTCGTCGTGATCGTCGGGCGCAGCGGCTGTGGCAAGAGTACGCTGCTGCGGCTGGTGGCCGGGCTGGAGCCGGCCACCAGCGGGCAGATCCATATCGACGGCCAGCCGCTGGCCGGGCTGCGCAACGACACCCGCATCATGTTCCAGGATTCGCGCCTGCTCCCCTGGCGGCGGATCATTGACAACGTGACGCTGGGGCTCCCGGTGGCGCAGCGCGCGGCTGCTGCCGATGTGCTGGCGCAGGTCGGCCTGGCCGACCGCCAGGCCGACTGGCCGGCCCGCCTCTCCGGTGGGCAGCGCCAGCGGGTCGCGCTGGCGCGTGCGCTGGTGCACAACCCGCGCCTGCTGCTGCTCGACGAACCGCTGGGTGCGCTCGATGCGCTGACCCGCATCGAGATGCACCGCCTGATTGAGGGCCTGTGGCGTGCCAACGGCTTTACTGCATTGCTGGTCACGCACGACGTGCAGGAAGCGGTGGCGCTGGCCGACCGCGTGATCCTGATCGAGGACGGCCGCATCGCGCTCGACGAAACCATCCGCCTGCCACGGCCCCGCGTACACGGTGACGCCGCGTTTGCGGCGATTGAAAAACGCATTCTCGACCGCGTGCTGCAGCAGCCCGACGCGCAGCCCACCCCCGATCCCCACTGGCCTGGCGAACCCGCGCATGCGCTGCGCTGGGCCATCTGACCGACTGTCCCCATCTTCTGGAGAAAACCACCATGTCTGCCAACTGGAAGTTTGAAACCCGTTCGGTCCACGCCGGCTACTCGCCCGACCCCACCACGCGGGCCGTCGCGCCACCGATCTACCAGACGGTGGCCTATGCCTTCGACAACGCGCAGCATGGTGCGGACCTGTTCGACCTGAAGGTGCCGGGCAACATCTACACCCGCATCATGAACCCGACGCAGGATGTGCTGGAGCAGCGCGTGGCCGCGCTCGAAGGTGGCATTGCCGCACTGGCGCTGGCTTCCGGCCAGGCGGCAGTGACCTACGCGATCCAGACCATCGCCGAGGCGGGTGACAACATCATCAGCAGCACTGCGCTGTACGGTGGCACCTACAACCTGTTCGCCCACACGCTGCCGCAGTTCGGCATCACCACCCGCTTCGCCGACCACCGCGACCCGAAAAGCTTCGAGCCGCTGTTCGATGAAAAAACCAAGGCCGTGTTCGTCGAGTCGCTGGGCAACCCCGCCGGCAACGTGACCGACATCGCGGCCATCGCCGAGATCGCCCACCGCCATGGCGTGCCGCTGATCGTGGACAACACCGTGCCCTCGCCCTACCTGAGCCGGCCCATCGAACATGGCGCCGACATCGTGGTGCACTCCCTCACAAAATACCTGGGCGGCCACGGTACCAGCATCGGCGGCGCGATTGTCGACAGTGGCAAGTTCCCCTGGGCCGAGCACAAGCAGCGCTTCAAGCGCCTGAACGAGCCCGACGTGAGTTACCACGGCGTGGTCTACACCGAGGCCCTGGGCCCGGCGGCCTACATCGGCCGCGCCCGCGTGGTGCCGCTGCGCAACACCGGCGCCGCCATCTCGCCGTTCAACGCCTTCCTGATCCTGCAGGGCATTGAAACCCTGGCGCTGCGGGTGGACCGCATCAGCGACAACGCGCTCGCCGTGGCCCAGTACCTGCAGCAGCACCCCAAGGTGCAGTGGGTCAATTACGCCGGCCTGCCCAGCCACTCCGACCACGCGCTGGTGCAGAAGTACCTCTCCGGCAAGGCCTCGGGTGTGCTCACCTTTGGCGTGAAGGGCGGCCGCGAGGCGGGCGCGCGTTTTCTCGATGCGCTGCAGCTGTTCCTGCGGCTGGTCAACATCGGCGACGTGCGCTCGCTGGCCACGCATCCGGCCTCCACCACGCACCGCCAGCTCGCGCCGGAAGAACTGGCCAAGGCCGGTGTGCAGGAAGAGACCGTGCGCCTGTCCATCGGCATCGAGCACATCGACGACCTGCGCGCCGACCTCGACCAGGCGCTGGCCGCCGTATGACGCTTTACTGCCTGCCCCTCCACGCGGAGGCCGTGATCCGTGCCGCCGCCCCGATGTAGGCAGAACCCTGTTTTCCTTTCCTTTCCCTTCATTTTTAGAAAGCCAACATGTCCATCCAAGCTATCAACGTGCGCAACCAGTTCAAGGGCAAGATCCGCGAAATCATCCGGGGCGACGTGGTTTCCGAAATCGATGTCGAAACCCCCTGGGGCATCGTGACGTCCGTCATCACCACCCGCTCGGTGATTGATCTGGATCTGCAGGTGGGCAGCGAAGTGGTGGCCCTGGTGAAATCGACCGAGGTCTCCATCGCCAAGCTCTGAGCCACGCGCGGCCATCCGGCCTGCGGACGCATTGCGCCGCGCCGGACTGCACAGGGTCGGAGGGCCCTGTGTGAAAAACCCGTCCACCGAAGAGTGGAATGGATAACAAGAAGAGTACCCACTATGAGTCAGCTACTGACCTTGCCGAATGCCGGCGCACTTTCGATCCGTGCGAAGGCGCTGGTTTTCGAGGATCCCGGCTCCATTGCGCTGCTGGCACGCCTGGAACAGGTGGCACCCACGGAAGCCACCGTACTCATCATTGGTGAAACCGGCACCGGCAAGGAGTTGCTGGCCCGCCGTGTCCACCAGGGGAGTGGCCGGCGCGGCCCTTTCGTGGCTGTGAACTGCGGTGCTTTCAGCGAATCGCTGATCGATGCCGAGCTGTTTGGCCACGAAACGGGCGCCTTCACCGGCGCCAGCCAGGCCCGCTCGGGCTGGTTCGAGGCGGCCAACGGCGGCACGCTGTTCCTGGACGAAATCGGGGACCTGCCGCTGCCGCTGCAGGTCAAGCTGCTGCGGGTGCTGCAGGAGCGCCAGATCGTGCGCCTGGGCTCGCGCAAACCCATTGACCTGAATGTGCGGCTGATCGCCGCAACCAACGTGGACCTGCGCAGTGCGGTGAACGCCGGCCACTTCCGTGCCGACCTGTTCTACCGGCTGAGTGTGGCCACGCTGGAACTGCGCCCGCTGTGCGAGCGCACCGGAGACATCCTGCCGCTCGCGCGCCATTTCCTGGCCCAGTATGCGGGCCGGCTGGGCATGGCGCAGGCCGAGCTGGCCCCCGATGCCGAACAGGTTCTGCTGAATTACGACTGGCCCGGCAACATCCGGGAACTGGAGAATGTGATCCATTACGCGCTGATCGTGGCGGCCACCGGCACGGTGCGCGCGCACGATCTGCAAGCCATCCACCGCGGGGCACGCAGCGCCCCACGGCAGCCGCCGGCAGGGCTGGCTGTACCCAGCGAGCCCCCACCCACCGAGGTTGCCTCGGCCGAAACGGCGCATGCGGTGCTGAACCACGAACTTCGCCAGCTGCTGCAGGATGCACTGGCGCGCGGTGAGCCCGCGCTGTTCGATCAGATTGAAGCCACCACCGTCACGGTGGCGTATGCGTTCTGCCAGCGCAACCAGGTGCAGACCGCGCGCCTGCTGGGGCTGTCACGCAACGTGCTGCGTACCCTGCTCAAGCGCCACCACCTGCTCGACAGCGAAAACCCGGGTGGCCGCGGCGCCCTGCCGCTGAGCTGGGAGACGCTGAGTGTCTGACGCCGGGGGTTGGAGGCCGATTTTGAACAAAATCGGCCTCTGGCCATCGTCCGTACTGCACATGTTGCTATTGAAAACATAGCAATATGCGTTTTCCAGAAATACTTCTCAGGTGGCGTAGCGCCAGCCGGTGAATGCGGGCACCGGCTCGGCTGGCGGCAGGGGCGCCCGGGGGCCGGGGGATTCACCAAACTCGGCGAGCACGTCGTCCTTGATGGCCTGGAACAGCGCGCTGCTGCGGTCACGCGGGCGCTGCAGCGGCACATCGACGATGCGCTTGATACGGCCGGGCCGGGGCTGCATCACCACCACCCGGTCACCCAGGTAGACAGCTTCTTCCACGTCGTGCGTGACCAGCACGGCGGTGATGCCCTCGGCACGCCAGATGCGCTCGAGCTCCTGCTGCAGGTGGGTCCGGGTCTGTGTGTCCAGCGCGCCGAAGGGCTCGTCGAGCAGCAGCACCTGGGGCCGGTTGACCAGTGCCCGGGCAATTGCCACGCGCTGCGACATGCCGCCCGACAGCTGGTGCGGATAGGCGCTCTCGAAACCCTTCAGGCCCACGAGGTGGATGCCCACCACCCGAAGGCCGCCAGCAGCCGGCCCTGGGCGATACGCCTGCGCCACCGGATTTCCTTGTGGTTGGGTGCGAT
>DASWYJ010000258.1:0-2299 GCA_036405035.1 Burkholderiaceae bacterium | reverse complement strand
GGGCGACAGCCCGGAAGACGCCGCCCGCCGCGCCCGCTATACCGCACTGGCCCGGCTTGCCGCCTCGGCAGGGTGCAGCGACGTGCTGCTGGCCCAGCATGCCGACGACCAGGTCGAGACCCTGCTGCTGGCGCTGAGCCGTGGCGCGGGGCTGCCCGGGCTGGCGGCCATGCCGGCGGCGTTTGAGCGCCATGGCCGGCGCTTCCATCGTCCGTTTCTGGGCCTGGCGGCTCCAGCGATCCGGCAGTGGCTGGCCGATGCCGGCGTGGACTGGATCACCGACCCGAGCAATGCGGACACTACGCTGACCCGCAACCGCATCCGGCTGCAGGTGCTGCCCGCGCTGGAGGCGGCGTTTCCGCAGTTCCGCGAGACCATGGCCCGCTCGGTGCGGCATGTGGCGCAGGCGCAGGCGCTGCTGGATGCGCTCGCGCAGCAGGATGTATTGCAGGTGGGCGACCCGCCCGCGCTGGCGGCGCTGCAAATCCTGCCTGCCGAACGGCAAGCCAACCTGCTGCGCCACTGGCTGAAGACGGTGCACGCCACCGCGCCCAGTACCGCGCAGCTGAATGAGCTGTTGTCGCAACTCGCTGCCTGCACCACGCGGGGGCACCACATCCGCATCAAGGTGGGTCGTGGCTTCGTGGAGCGGCGTGGTGCGGTGCTGGCTTGGTACAATTCCTAGGTTTTGGCCGGTGCGCTGACCCTCACGGGGACGGCAGCAACCGATGGCGCACCAGAACGTTGTTCAACCGCGCCGCATTCCCTCCTTTCCAATGGCATTGATCGTTCACAAATACGGCGGCACGTCGATGGGCTCGACCGAGCGCATCCGCAATGTCGCCAAACGCGTCGCCAAATGGGCGCGCGCAGGCCACCAGCTGGTGGTCGTGCCGAGTGCCATGAGCGGCGAAACCAACCGCCTGCTGGGCCTGGCCCGCGAACTGGCTCCCGCCAAGGGCGGCGATGCCTACAACCGCGAACTCGACATGTTGGCCTCTACCGGTGAGCAGGCGTCGTCGGCGTTGTTGGCCATCGCGCTGCAGGCCGAAGGTATGCCCTCGGTCAGCTATGCGGGCTGGCAGGTGCCGATCCGCACCGACAATTCGTACACCAAGGCCCGCATCGAAAGCATTGACGATGCCCGCGTGCGCGCCGACCTGGCCGCTGGCAGGGTGGTCATCGTGACCGGCTTCCAGGGCATGGACGAGGCCGGCAACATCACCACACTGGGCCGGGGCGGCTCCGACACCTCGGCCGTGGCCGTGGCGGCGGCCATGAAGGCCGACGAATGCCTGATCTACACCGACGTGGATGGCGTCTACACCACCGACCCGCGCGTGGTACCCGAGGCGCGCCGCCTGCATACCGTGAGCTTCGAGGAAATGCTGGAAATGGCCTCGATGGGCTCCAAGGTCCTGCAGATCCGTTCGGTCGAGTTTGCTGGCAAATACCGGGTGCCGCTGCGCGTGCTGTCCAGCTTCACCCCCTGGGACATCGACCTTGCCGAAGAGGCGGTGTCCGGCACCCTGATCACTTTTGAGGAAGACGAAAAAATGGAACAAGCGATTGTCTCGGGCATCGCGTTCAATCGCGACGAAGCCAAGATCTCGGTGCTCGGCGTGCCCGACAAGCCCGGCATTGCCTACCAGATCCTGGGTGCAGTGGCCGACGCCAACATCGAGGTCGATGTCATCATCCAGAACATCAGCAAGGACGGCAAGACCGACTTCAGCTTCACCGTGCACCGCAACGACTATGCGCGCACGCTGGAACTGCTCAAGGGTTCCGTACTGCCCGGCCTGGGCGCTGCGGAAGTGGTGGGCGACAACAAGACCTGCAAGGTCAGCATCGTGGGCATCGGCATGCGCAGCCATGTGGGCGTGGCCAGCAAGATGTTCCGCGTGCTGAGCGAGGAGGGCATCAACATCCAGATGATTTCCACCAGCGAAATCAAGACATCGGTGGTGATCGATGAGAAATACATGGAGCTCGCCGTGCGCGCCCTGCACAAGGCCTTCGGGCTCGATCAGCCGGTGGCGTAAAACACCGCCGAGTCATGCGATAATTTGCGTATTGGAAACGTGACCGAGTGGCCGAAGGTGCTCCCCTGCTAAGGGAGTATGGGGTGTAGAGCCTCATCAAGGGTTCGAATCCCTTCGTTTCCGCCAGCAAGTCTAGGCCCCCGCAATGCGGGGGCCTTTTCTTTTTGGAAGGCCCAATCAGCGCGGCTTCCAGGCCGATCGGCCAATCTCTGAAAGGCTTTCTCTGCTGCAGTTGAAGGATTGGCTGGAGCCAG
>DASWYJ010000257.1:0-9041 GCA_036405035.1 Burkholderiaceae bacterium | reverse complement strand
CGAGGGCGTAGGGCAGCAGGGGCATGGCGGGGGAGGCTGGATAATCGGGCGGTTTTTGCGGGGCGGCAGTTGCCCCGCACACTGAACCGCATTGTCGCAAAAGGCACCCATGACCCAGGACGAACTCAAGACCCTGGTGGGCCAGGCAGCGCTGCACTACGTGCCCGAAGGCGGCATCGTGGGCGTGGGCACCGGCTCCACCGTCAACAAATTCATTGACGCGCTGGCCAGCATGAAAGACCGCATTCGCGGCGCCGTCAGCAGCTCGGTGGCCTCGACCGAACGCCTGCAGGCGCTGGGCATTCCGGTGTTCGACAGCAACACGGTGGACGAACTGGCGGTGTACATCGACGGCGCCGACGAGATCGACGACCGGGGCTACATGGTGAAGGGCGGTGGCGCCGCGCTCACCCGGGAAAAAATCGTGGCGGCGCAGTCGCGCCAGTTCATCTGCATTGCCGACGAGAGCAAGCTGGTTGCGGCACTCGGCCAGTTCCCGGTGCCGGTCGAGGTGATTCCGATGGCGGCCAGCCGCATTGCCCGGCAATTTGCCGCGATGGATGGTGTGGCCACGCTGCGCCTGAAAGACGGCGCACCGCTGGTTACCGACAACGGCCAGCACATCCTTGATGTGCGTGGCCTGCGCATTGCAGACCCGCTGGCGTTCGAGTCGCTGGTCAACCAGTGGCCAGGCGTGGTCACGGTGGGGGTGTTCGCGCACCAGAAGGCGGCGGTATGCCTGCTCGGCACGGCCAGCGGCGTGCGCACGCTGTTGTTCTGATTGCTTCTATTTCAATAGCAATAGAACCATATTCCGCGCTGGCCAGAAGCACTTTTTCTTGAAATTTCAGGGGTGCAGGCCCGGTAGGCCATTCCCCAGCCCGCCGGGTGCTCAGTGCAGCAGGTTGTCGCCGCTGGACGCAGGAATCTTGAAGAACGCGGTGCCGGCGGTGCCGCTGCCCACTTCCTGCTCGGTGGCCTGGCGGATGGCGCGTACCGTCAGGTGCACCCGCAGCGCAATGCCGGCCAGCGGGTGGTTGCCGTCCAGCACCACATGCTCGGGGTAGATGTCGGTCACTACGTAGAGCTTGCCGCGCGGTGCGTCGGGGTTGCAGCCCTGCGGCAGCTGCTCGAAGGCCATTCCTTCCTCGATGTCCTTGGGAAAAAGCGCACGCGCTTCGAGGAACACCAGGTTTTCGTCATAGTCGCCGAAGGCGTGCTCCGGCTCCAGGTGCAGATCGACCTTGTCGCCCACGGCAAAGCCCTGCAGCGCCTCGCTGATCTTGGGCAGCAGGTCATCCCCCCCCACCAGGAATTCCACCGGCTCATCCAGTACATCCAGTTCATCGCCCAGGGTGTCTTTCAGCGTCCAGGTCAGGGCCACCACGCATTGCTCGGTCACGGTCTGCATCATTTCCATACGACAATTGTCCCATGGACGTTACCCTTCCGCTGACCCTGCTGGGGGGCCTGAGCCCGCAGCAGTTCATGCGCCGCCACTGGCAGAAAAAACCGCTGCTGGTGCGCCAGGCCTTCCCCCAGCCCACATCACCCATCGACCGTGCAGGCCTGTTCGCGCTGGCGGCCACCGAGGGCGTGCAGTCGCGTCTGGTGCAGCACGAGGCCGGGCGCTGGCGCCTGAAAAACGGCCCCTTCACCCGGCGTGCGCTGCCGCCGCTGACGCGCCGGGAATGGACGCTGCTGGTACAGGGCGTGGACCTGCACCAGCCGGCCTGCCACGCGCTGCTGCAGGCCTTCCGCTTCGTGCCCGACGCCCGGCTCGACGACGTGATGGTCAGCTATGCCACCGACGGTGGCGGCGTGGGCCCGCATTTCGACAGCTACGACGTGTTCCTGCTCCAGACCCAGGGCCGGCGGCGCTGGCGCATCGGCCGGCAGAAGAACCTCGCGCTGCGCGACGACGTGCCGCTGAAAATCCTGGCCGATTTCGAACCCGAGGAGGAATGGGTGCTGGAGCCGGGCGACATGCTCTACCTGCCGCCGCGGTACGCGCACGACGGCGTGGCGGTGGGGGAATGCGTCACCTGTTCCATCGGTTTCCGGGCGCCTGCGCGCGGCGAACTGGTGCGCGAACTGCTGCAGCGCCTGGCCGACGATGCCGACGACGACCGGCTCTACCGCGACCCCACCCAGCCCGCCACCGGCCAGAGCGCGCTGCTGCCGGCCCCGCTGCTGGCCTTTGCGCAGGAGGCGCTGCAGGCGGCGGTACAGGACCCGCAGGCCTGCGCCCGCGTGCTCGGCGAATACCTCACCGAACCCAAGGCCGACGTATGGTTCGATGGGCCAACGCAGGCTCCGCAGGGGCTGGGCGGCGTGCGCCTGGACCCGCGTACCCGCATGCTGTACGACACCCACCACGTCTTCATCAACGGTGAAGGCTTTCGCGCCAGTGGCCGCGATGCGCGGCTGATGCGCCTGCTGGCCGACCACCGCGCGCTTGGCGCTGCCGACTGCGCGCGGCTCGGTGCTGATGCAACGGACCTGCTGGCCGACTGGCAGGAGGCCGGCTGGGTGCATGCCCGCTGAGGCGCTGCCATTGCCGGACGGCCCTTATGCGGGGCGTGCGGCGTTTGCGCTGCGGGTGCGCGCGGCCCTGGTGCATGCGGCCGCCCACGGCTGGAACGAACTGGTGCTGAGCGATGCGGATTTCGATGGCTGGCCGCTCGGAGAAGAGGCGGTATGCGCCGGGCTGCACGCCTGGGCCGCTGCCGGCCATCGCCTGGCCGTGCTGGCCGGCAGCTACACGGTGGTGGAGCAGCGCCACGCCCGCCTGGTGCAGTTCCGGCGGCAATGGGCCCACAAGATCGAATGCCGGATTGCCGGGCGGGAGGCGGCCACAGGCCTGCCCAGCGGCATCTGGACGCCCGATTGGCTGCTGACCTGCGACGACCGTGAACACTGGACCGGCATGGCCACCACTGTCGTGCGCCAGCGTGTGGCGTGGCGCGAAACGCTGGACGCCGCCTGGCACCGTGCCCGGCCGGGCTTCTTTGCCACCACGCTGGGCCTGTGATTCCGCTATCAGGGTTTGCCCGCAATTGTGGCCAGTTTTGGCTATAATCCTTTTCTGAGTAAAAGGGAGGGTGAGTGCTTTTTTACTCACGGCTCCGCTGGAACTGCGCCCTTGGCTGGTTCCGGCACGATTTCCGGTATTCCATCTTTAATCCTTTGAAGGACTCTCAAATGAACAAACTGCTCGTTCTGGCGACCCTGGTTGGTGTTGTGGCCCTGTCGGCCTGCGGCAAAAAAGCTGAAGCCCCGGCTCCCGCACCGGCACCGGCTGCCGCTGCACCGGCTCCTGAAGCTGCTGCCTCGGCCGCTGCTCCTGCTGCTTCGGCTCCCGCCGCAGAAGCCGCACCTGCTGCCGCCAGCGCTGCCAAGTAATTCCCTTCCGGAATCGAAAAAAGCCACCTTCGGGTGGCTTTTTTCATGGGTGCGGCGTTTGCACCGCCGTCCGCTGCCGGCGTCAGCCTGCGAGCCAGTCCGTTCCTTCTTCGGCCTGCGCCACGACGATGTCGCTGTCCGCACAGCCGAGCGCAGCTGCGAGTGCGCCGCGGGCCAGTTCGGGGCGGTTGTTCTGTGCGCTCAGGTGCGCGGCAACCACCTGCCGCAGTGCGCCATGCCGTACCCGCTGCAGCAATTCCGCCGCCTGCGCGTTGGCCAGGTGCCCCAGCCGCCCGGTGATGCGCTGCTTCAGGAAAGCCGGATAGGCCGACAGCGCCACCATGTCCGGATCGTGGTTGCATTCGAGCAGCAGGGCGGTGCAGTTCTGCAGGTGGTGCGCCACATGGCCGGTGACGTGGCCGAGGTCGGTCAGGATGCCCAGCGTGGCGTCGCCGTCGCTGCAGGTCAGCTGCAGGGGTTCGCGGGCGTCGTGGGGCACGGTGAAAGGCTGCAGCCGCAGGGCGCCGAGCGTGATGGCCTGCTCATCCCGCGCCAGCCGCAGCCAGCCGCCAAAATCCACCGCACCGAGCGCGGTATGGGTGCCTTCGCTCATCCAGACCGGCAGGCGTTCGCGCAGCGCCAGCTGCTGCACGCAGCCGGTGTGGTCGGCATGTTCGTGGGTGATGAAGACGCCGTCGAGATCGGCCAGTGCCAGCCCGGCCATGGCGAGCCGGCGTTCGAGCTGGCGGATGCCAAAGCCGCAATCGACCAGCAGCCGGGTGGTGGTTGTGCCACAGGTGGCCTCCACCACCGTGGCATTGCCGGTGCTGCCGCTGCCCAGGCTGCGAAACCGCATCATGCGCAGCGGGCGCAGCTTATTTCAGGTCGTCGGCGATCACCTGGACAATGCGCTGTGCATTGGCCGAGACTTCCGGGGCACCGGTTGCGGTCAGCACCGAGACGGTGGTGGCGCTGGTATCGCCATTGACCTTGATGCGGTACTTCAGCGGTGCGCCGCCGGATTTGGACGAGCCGCCACCAAACAGCTTGCCGAAGAAGCCGGGCTCCTTCTTGTCGGCACTGGGCTCGACATAGCGCACGAAATAGGTGCCCTGCGAGCGGTCGCGGTCTTCCACGGTGAAGCCAGTGCGGTCGAGGGCCAGGCCGACACGGCGCCAGGCGCGGTCAAAACCTTCGTCGATCTGCACCACCGGCTGGTTGTTGACGCTGGCAACGCGGGACGTGGTTTTCACGGCGGTGCCGGCGACGGTGGCCTTGGCCTGCTCGGTGCCGACACCGAGCTTGACCATCAGGCGGCGCAGGAATTCGGCTTCGAGTTCGGGGTCGGCCGGGCGCGGCTGCCAGACCGTGCTGTCGGTGCGCTGGGCGGCGGTGCTGGAGTACACCTCGATCATGCCGCGGTGGCTGACGTAGATTTCGGTGGCGCCGCCGGGCGTGCGCTCGACGCGCGTGCGGAACTTGTCGCGCTCGCCGCTGGAGTACAGCGAATCGAGTACCTTGCCGATGGTGTTGCGGATGAAATCCTGCGGAATCTTGGCGCGGTTCTCGGCCCAGTCGGTTTCCATGATGCCGAGGTTCTGCTGGTCGAGCGTGAGCAGGAAGCCGTTTTCCTGCCAGAAGTCGCGGATCGGGCCCCAGAGCTGGTCGGCCGGGCGGTTCACGACCAGCCAGCGCTGCGTGCCGGCGCGTTCGATGCGCACGTCACCCACAGTGACGGCGGCGGTGGGCACTGCGGTGGAAACCGTGTTGGCGCCAGCCGCCTGGTAGCCCGACGCGGTGACCGGGCTACCGGGCACCACATAGCGGGAGTCGCGCGAGAGCTGTGTCAGGTCGGGTGGCACGTCGAGCGAGGGGCCTTTGCCGGCGCTCTTGTAGTCGATCCGGTCGCCCTCGAGGGTGGAGCAGGCGGAGAGCGCCAGCAGCAGCACCAGGCCGCCGATTTTGGTCAGTTGATTCACGTGGTTGTCCTTTGATCAGATCAGTCCGCACTGCGCGAGCGCATTCTCCACCACCGCTTCATTGCCCTCGGTGAGGGGCGTCAGCGGCAGGCGCATGGTAGCGCCGCACAGGCCCATGCGGGCCATGGCCCACTTCAGCGGAATCGGGTTGGCTTCGACGAAGAGGTGGCGGTGCAGTGGCAGCAGCTTGAGCTGGATCTGCATGGCCTTGGCCACGTCGCGCGCCAGCGCGGCAACACACAGTTCATGCATCAGGCGCGGCGCGATGTTGGCGGTAACGCTCACGTTGCCGTGGCCGCCACAGAGGATGAGTGCCACGGCGGTCGGGTCGTCGCCGGAGTAGATGTGGAAACCCTTTGGCGCCTCGCGGATCAGCCACTGCGCACGCTCGAGGTTGCCGGTGGCCTCCTTGATGCCGACGATGCCGGGCACCTGGGCCAGGCGCAGCACGGTGTCGTGCGCCATGTCGGCCACGGTGCGGCCGGGCACGTTGTACAGCACCATCGGCAGCTCCACCGCTTCGGCGATGGCCTTGAAGTGCCGGTACTGGCCTTCCTGCGTGGGCTTGTTGTAGTAGGGCACGACCTGCAGGTGCGAACTGGCGCCCACCTTGCGGGCAAACTCGGTCAGCTCGATGGCCTCGGTGGTGGAGTTGGCGCCGCAGCCGGCCATGATGGGGATGCGGCCCGCCGCCTGCTCGACGGCGACGCGGATGATCTCGCAGTGTTCCTCGACGTTGACCGTGGGCGATTCGCCGGTGGTTCCCACGACGCAGACGCAGTCCGTGCCCTCGGCGATGTGCCAGTCGATAAGTTTGCGCAGCGCGGGGTAATCCACGCTGCCGTCCTCCTGCATCGGAGTGGCAAGGGCGACGATACTGCCAGTGATGGGTGCCATAGTGACCGAATTGGAACTAAACAATCATTTTACCCAGAGCGCGTGCCGGGCCGGCGGGGTGCCGGCCTGCTCGCGTACGGCGGCAATGCGCTGGATGAAGCGCGCCGGCTGCTCGGCAAAGCCGTCTTCATAGGCCACGATCCGCAGGCCGGCGCAGGCGGCGATCAGTTCACCCGGGCGCAGCAGAAAATCGGCGCGCGACGGTTTGCCCACGGTTTCGTTGCCGAGCGCGAAAGTTTCATAGAGCAGCACGCCGCCCGGCGCCACGCTGGCCACCAGTGTGGCCAGCAGCGGGCGCCACAGGTAGTGGGTGACGACCACGCCGCCAAAGCCTGCGGGCGCGCCATTGGCGATGAACGGCCACGGCCCGTTTTCGATGTCGGCCTGCACCGCATGGCCCAGGCCGGCCACGGCAGCGATGGCCTCGGCGGAGCGGTCCACCCCGGTGACCGGATGGCCGCGCCCGGCAAACCAGCGCATGTGGCGGCCGTGGCCACAGGCCACATCGAGCACCGGCGCACCGGCGGGCACCAGGTGGGACCAGCGTTGTACCCAGGCGGAAGGCGGTTCGGTGCCATGGGGCTTGTTGTCGGTTTCGGCGGGGTGGCTCATGTGGGTTTGACGTCGTCTTTCAGCGCGGCCAGCGCCATGCGCTCGACCAGGCCCGGCGCCAGCAGCCGCAGCCAGCGGCCCAGCTTGCCCTGCGCGGTCATGACCACTTCGCGCTGGCGTTGTTCCATGCCGTCCAGGATGAGCCGGGCGCACACCTCCACCGGCATGGCCTTGTCTTCCTTCAGGCCGCTGGCGCCTGCCGTCTGGCCGGCCGCGTTGAAGCCGCGGTAGCGGATCTGCGTGGCCACCACGCCGGGGTAGGCGGTGGTCACGCTCACGCCGGCGGGTTTCAGCTCGGCGCGCAGCGCCTCAAAGAAGCCGGTCATGGCGAACTTGGTTGCGCTGTAGGCGGTGCGGCCGGGCACGCCAATCAGCCCGGCCAGCGACGACACGGCCACGATGCTGCCGCGCGTGGCTTTCAGGTGCGGCAGCGCGGCGTGGGTACACCACACGCTGCCCCACAGGTTGACCCGCATCAGCTGCTCGTACCAGCCGAGGTCGGCCGCCTGCACGTCGGACAGCAGCGCCTGCGCCGACAGGCCGGCGTTGTTGACCAGCACGTCGATGCGGCCGAAGCGGGCCACGGCGGCGTCGATGAGTGCGCGGCATTGCGCCTCGACCGATACATCGGTTGCCACCACCAGCGCCTGGGCGCCCTGCGCCGCGCATTGCGCGGCCACGGCCTCCAGCGCCGCTGTGTTGCGGGCGGCCAGCACCAGCACGCAGGCCGCGCCATGGCGGACCGCAAGCTGGCGTGCCAGCTCGGCACCAATGCCATCGGATGCCCCGGTGATAACTATTGTTTTCATAGCAAACTCGCTAGCATTGACGCTGGCCAATGGCACAAAAGATGCCGAAAACCACTAAAAACAGGCCCATACCTGGTTGGCCAGGGTGAACAGGAAGTCGGGCCGGGTGTAAAGCCAGAACACGCCCAGCAACGCCGCACCGGCCAGCCCACCCAGCACCCAGCGCACCAGTGTCTGGCGTTGGGTGGGGCGGGTCGGCGGTGGTGGCAGCGGCATGGGGCGCAGTGTACGTACGGGCAAAAAGGGTGAGCCGGGCCTAGTGTGCCGCCCGCAGGCCGGGGCGGACGATCATCGCCTCCTTGATCGGCAGGTTCAGCAGGGCCGCCAGGATGCCGAGCGCGATGGTGATGCCCCACACCACGTCGTAGCTGCCGGTGCGGTCGTACAGGTTGCCGCCCAGCCACACCCCGAGGAAGGAGCCGATCTGGTGGCTGAAGAACACGAAGCCGCCCAGCATGGAGAGATGCTGCACACCGAAGATCTGCGCCACGATGCCGTTGGTGACCGGCACCGTGGAGAGCCACAGCAGGCCGATGATGGCCGAGAAGATATAGACCGAGGTCGGCGTCAGTGGGGCCCACAGGAAGATCGCAATCACCACGGTGCGGGCGAAATAGATGAACGCGAGGATCTTGCGCTTGGCCATCTTCTGGCCCAGCGTGCCGGCAATGTAGGTGCCGAATACATTGAACAGGCCGATCAGCGCCAGCGAATAGCTGGCCACCTGCGGCGACAGGCCGTGGTCGCGCAGGTAGCTCGGCATGTGCACGCCGATGAAGACCACCTGGAAGCCACACACGAAATAGCCCAGCATCAGCAGCTGGAAGCTGGGGTACCTGAAGGCCTCCACCAGCGCCTGCACGATGGTCTGCTCCCGCACCGGTGCCGCGCCGCCGGCAAAACCGGGCTCACGCAGGCCCCAGGCCAGCGGAATCATGATGAGCGCGGCCAGGGCCAGCAGCACCAGCGCCTGCTGCCAGCCAAAGCTGCTGATCAGGAAGCCTTCGGTGGGCACCATCAGGAACTGGCCGAACGAGCCGGCTGCGGCGGTGATGCCCATGGCCCAGGTCCGGCGCTCGGCCGGCACGTTGCGGCCAATCACGCCATACACCACTGCGTAGGTGGTGCCGGCCTGCGCCACACCAATCAACACGCCGGCACCCAGCGCGAACAGGAAGGGGGTCGGCGCATAGGCCATGCCCAGCAAGCCCAGGCCATACAGCAGCGCACCGGCCACGATCACGCGGAAGGCGCCGAAGCGGTCGGCCAGCATGCCGGCAAAGATGCCGGCCAGGCCCCAGGCCAGGTTCTGGATGGCCAGCGCGAAGGCGAAGTTCTC
>DASWYJ010000256.1:0-6839 GCA_036405035.1 Burkholderiaceae bacterium | reverse complement strand
GCGGTTCACCCGCTTGCCGCTGGTGTGCTGCACCGCCGTCATGATGGGTGCGTATTCGGGCTTGAGCGCGATGTCGTAGGTGAGCGCAATGGCGTTGATGCCGGGCTGCAGCGCGGGCTCGTCGACCACATTCTCGATGCGGCGGCCATCGACAAACACCTTGGGTTTCAGGCGGCGCAGTGATTCGCGGTAGTCGTTGCCGGACATCATCAGGGACTGGGGGGCTGGAGCGTTCATGGTGGGTCTCCGGATGCGTGGAAATTCAGTGGAACGCAAATTTTAAACAGTGTTCAATATTTTAAGCAAGTGTTTAGTATGCGCCCGTTTCCGCCATAATCCCGCTCATGGAAGCCAAACAGCAACGCCAGCAGGCCATGACCGACAGCCGCCGCGCGCTGGTGCTCGACGCTGCCCGCGCGGTGTTCGACGAACTGGGCATCGAAGGTGCCAGCATTCGCGAGATCGCCAAGCGGGCGGGCTACACGCCCGGTGCCATCTATTCCTACTTCGAGAACAAGGAAGCGATCTACGGCGCGCTGCTGGCCGAATCGCTGGAACGGCTGAATGCCGATGTGGACGCCGCCGGGCAGTCCGACGATGGCGCCGCCCAGCGGCTGCGCACCAAGGCGCAGGGCTGGTTCGGCTTCTTCGCGCGCAATCCGCGCGACCTCGATCTGGGCTTTTACCTCGTGCATGGCCTGCAGCCGCGTGGCCTGACCAGCGAGCTCAACAGCAAACTCAATGGCCGGCTGCAGGATGCGCTGGCGCCCTGCGAGCAGGCGCTGCGCGATCTGGGGCTGGACGCCGATGCCGCGCTCCGCGAGAACACCGCGCTGTTTGCCCACGGCGTGGGTTTGCTGCTGTTGCAGCACACGGGGCGCATCCGGATTTTCCAGCAGCAGGCACCGGCCTTGTTCGATCACTACATCGATGCGCTGCTGCAGCGCCTGAAATAATGCGGGCAACAGAAGAAGGATTTCCCCATGTTGCTCGACGCCGATGAATGCCAGCTGGTGCTGGTGGACTACCAGGCCCGCCTGATGCCCGCCATCCACGATGCCGCCGCCGTGGCCGCCAATGCGGTGCGGCTGGGGCAGATGGCGGCCCTGCTGGAAGTCCCGACCTGGGGAACCGAGCAGAACCCGGGCCGCCTGGGCGAGAACCTGCCGGCCATCCGGGCGCTGTGCCGCAAGACGCTGGCCAAGATGCATTTCAGCGCCTGCGCCGACGGCCTGTCCGACTGGCTGCGCCCACCGGTCCAGGCTGCCGCACCGCGCGGCAATGCCCGCAGCCTGCCCAGGCACCTGCAAAAACCCCCGGCGGAAGAAGTGCCCGGGCGCAACACCATCGTCATCGCGGGATGCGAATCCCATGTCTGCCTGCTGCAGACTGCGCTCGACCTGCTCGACGAGGAGTTCGACGTCTGGGTCGTCACGGATGCCTGCAGTTCCCGCACCGAGCGCAACCGTGATGCAGCATTTGACCGCCTGGCCAGCGCCGGTGCTGAATTGGTTACTACAGAAATGGTAGCGTTCGAATGGCTGCGCACGGCCGAGCATCCGGCGTTCAAGGCGCTGCAGGGGCTGATCAAGTAGCCGCGCGGGCCCTTGCCCCCGCGCGGGGCGGGGAGGAAAAACCGCGCCCCACCATCGCAGCAGGCGCGCAGTAAACTGTTTCCGAGTCAGCTTTGCGCAAGCTGCTTATCCATAATTATGAATTCAGTTTTATGATCCGGCAGGAGACAAAATGACTTCGTTTGCAGATATTCACGCGCGTTCGTTGCAGGACCGCGATGCCTTCTGGGCCGAGCAGGCCCAGTTGATCGAGTGGAAAACACCACCCCAGCAGATCTGCGACTACAGCAATCCGCCGTTTGCCCGCTGGTATGCCGGCGGCACGACCAACCTCTGCCACAACGCGGTCGACCGCCACCTGAAGGACCGCGCCGACCAGCCCGCGCTGATCTACGTTTCGACCGAGACCCAGCAGGAAGTCACCTACACCTTCCGCCAGCTGCATGCCGAGGTGCAGCGGGTGGCCGCCATCCTGCGGGAGCTGGGGGTGAAAAAGGGCGACCGGGTTCTGATCTACATGCCGATGATTGCCGAGGCCGCTTTTGCCATGCTGGCCTGCACCCGGATTGGCGCGCTGCATTCGGTGGTGTTCGGCGGTTTTGCGTCGGTCAGCCTGGCCAGCCGCATCGACGATGCCACGCCGACCGTGATCGTGAGCGCCGACGCAGGTTCGCGCAGCGGCAAGGTTGTGCCCTACAAGCCCCTGCTCGACGAGGCGATTGCGCTGGCCAGGCACAAGCCTGCGGCGGTGCTGCTGGTCGACCGCGGCCTGGCGCCCATGCAATGGGTGGACGGGCGCGACCAGCTTTATGGCACGCTGCGCGACAAGCACCTGAACACCGAAGTGCCCTGTGAATGGGTGGACGCCACCCATCCCAGCTATACGCTGTACACCAGCGGTACCACCGGGAAACCCAAGGGCGTGCAGCGCGACACCGGCGGCTACGCCGTGGCGCTGGCCGCCAGCATGAAACACATCTTCCAGGGCAACCCGGGGGAAACCTATTTCTCCACCAGCGACATTGGCTGGGTGGTGGGCCACAGCTACATCATCTATGGCCCGCTGATCGCCGGCATGGCCACCATCATGTATGAAGGCCTGCCGACCCGGCCCGATGCGGGTGTCTGGTGGAGCCTGGTGGAGAAATACCGTGTGACGGTGATGTTCAGCGCCCCCACCGCCGTACGGGTGCTGAAGAAGCAGGACCCGGCCTTCCTGAAGAAATACGACCTGTCCAGCCTGCGCGCGCTGTTCCTGGCGGGAGAGCCGCTGGACGAGCCCACCGCGCAATGGATCAGCGACAGCCTGGGCGTGCCCATCATCGACAACTACTGGCAGACCGAAAGCGGTTGGCCCATCCTGACCATTGCCAACGGCATCGAGAAAGCGCCCAGCAAGTTTGGCAGCCCCGGCATTCCGATGTACGGCTACAACATCAAGCTGATCAACGAAAACACCAACGAAGAGATGGCTGAGCCGGGTGAAAAGGGCGTGGTCGTCATCGAAGGCCCCATGCCCCCCGGTTTCATGCAGACGGTGTGGCAGGACGACAAGCGTTTTGTCGAAACCTACTGGAGCAGCATTCCCGGCCGCATGGTGTATTCCACCTTCGACTGGGCCACGCGCGACAAGGACGGCTACTTCTTCATCCTGGGCCGCACCGACGACGTGATCAACGTCGCCGGCCACCGACTGGGTACCCGCGAAATCGAGGAAAGCATTTCCAGCCATCCCAACGTGGCCGAGGTGGCCGTGGTGGGCGTGGCCGACCAGCTCAAGGGGCAGGTGGCGATGGCGTTTGTCATCATCAAGGATCCGAGCAAGGCGGCGGACGACGCGGCAAAACTGAAGCTCGAGGGCGAGATCATGAAAGTGGTCGACAGCCAGCTCGGCGCTGTGGCACGGCCTTCGCGGGTGCGTTTTGTTACCGTGTTGCCCAAGACCCGCAGCGGCAAGCTGCTGCGCCGCGCCATCCAGGCGGTGTGCGAGCAGCGGGACCCCGGTGATCTCACCACCATCGAGGACCCCACCGCGCTCAAGCAGATCCAGGACCTGGTGGCTTCGCGCTGAACCGGAGGTTGCAGAAAGCCATGCGCACATTCGCCAACATGCAACGCCGCCAGTTTGTCCGGCTCGGCTCCGGTTTTTCCATGGCCGGCCTGGCCGGCTTGTGGCCCCTGGGCGCCCGGGCACAGGCCGCCCCGGGCTGGAACAAGGCCGCATTCGATGCCAGGACCCTGGCCGAGGTGGTGAAGGCGCTCGGCGGCAGCGGGCCGGCGGCGGAGAGCCGGGACATCCGCCTGGATGCGCCGGAGATCGCGGAAAACGGCGGCATCGTCCGGATGGCGGCGCAAAGCGCGCTGGCCGGCACGACGCAGCTGGCGCTGGTGGTGGCGAAGAACCCGCATCCGCTGGCGGCGGTGTTCGAGATTCCCTCCGGCACCGACGCCGGCATGACCACCAACCTGAAAATGGCGGAAACGTCCAACGTCTATGCGCTGGCGCGGGTGGGCAACCAGTATTTCTATGCGGTCCGCGAAGTCAAGGTCACGCTGGGTGGCTGCGGCACCTAGGTAGAGGAACAATCCATGAGCGAACCCATGCGCATCCGCGCACAACTGCAGGGCGACAAGGTGCTGGTGCGGGTGCTGATGGCACACGAAATGGAGAGCGGGCAACGCCACGACGCCGCAGGCAAGCTGGTGCCGGCCTGGTTCATCCAGAGTGTGTCGGCGGTGCACAACGGCAAAACCGTCATGAGCGCGCAGTGGGGGCCTTCGGTGTCGAAGAACCCCTTTCTGCAGTTCAGCTTTCGCGGCGGCAAGGCCGGCGAGAAGGTAGTGCTGACCTGGGTGGACAGCGCTGGCGACAAGCGCAGCGACGAAGCCATCATCGCCTGATTTCCCCGCCCACACACCGGGCAGGCCGCCTCCCGAAAGGCGGTTTTCGCCAGGGCGCCGGTGGAATAGGCAAGACATTGCGCACCATTCGGTGGCACAATCCGTAGTGAACTTTAGGCCCTTCCCAGCCACAGTCGCATCCGCCATCCGGTCAAGCCGTGTCGCGGAAGGTTAATCAACTAGCTTTAACCAGCTAATGTTTCCCTCAGGGAAACGGAGGTCAGCGGACAATGAGCGAATCGTCGCCAGCCAAGCAGACGCCGGGTGCGTCTGTCTATCAAGCCTATGCAGGCAACACCTATCTCTTCGGGGGCAATGCGCCCTATGTCGAAGAGATGTACGAGAACTACCTGAGCAATCCGGGCAGCGTGCCCGACAACTGGCGCGAGTATTTCGACGCGCTGCAGCATGTGCCGGCGGTCGATGGCAGCCAGTCGCGCGATGTGCCGCATCTGCCGGTGGTCAATGCCTTCGCCGAGCGCGCCAAGCGTGGCGTCACGCAGGTGGTGGTGGCCAGCCCCGACCCCGAAATGGGCCGCAAGCGCACGGCCGCGCAGCAGTTGATTGCCGCCTACCGCAACGTCGGCGCCCGCTGGGCCGACCTCGACCCGCTGAAGCGGGCCGAACGCGCCGATATTCCCGAACTGGAGCCGTCGTTCTACGGTTTCAGCGATGCCGACCAGGAAGCGGTGTTCAACACCAGCAACACCTTCTTCGGCAAGGAGACCATGAGCCTGCGCGAGCTGCTGAATGCGCTGCGCGAGACCTACTGCGGCACCATCGGCGCCGAGTACATGTACATCACCGACCAGAACCAGAAGCGCTGGTGGCAGGAGCGGCTGGAGTCGATCCGCACGAACCCGAATTTTGCCGCCGAGAAGAAAAAGCACATTCTCGACCGCCTGACCGCCGCCGAGGGCCTGGAGCGTTTCCTGCACACCAAGTACGTGGGGCAAAAGCGCTTCTCGCTGGAAGGGGGCGAAAGCTTCATCGCGTCGATGGACGAGCTGATCCGCCGCGCCGGTACCCGGGGCGTGCAGGAAATCGTCATCGGCATGGCCCACCGCGGCCGCCTGAACGTGCTGGTCAACACCCTGGGCAAGATGCCCAAGGACCTGTTCGCCGAGTTCGACCACACCGCGCCGGAAGACCTGCCGTCGGGCGACGTGAAATACCACCAGGGTTTCAGCTCCGATGTGACCACGCCCGGCGGCCCGGTGCACCTGACGCTGGCCTTCAACCCCTCGCACCTGGAGATCGTCAATCCGGTGGTCGAAGGCTCGGTGCGCGCCCGCATGGACCGCCGCAACGACCCGATGGGCCAGCAGGTGCTGCCGGTGCTGGTGCATGGCGATGCCGCCTTTGCCGGGCAGGGTGTCGTGATGGAGACGCTGGCGCTGGCCGAAACCCGCGGGTATTCGACCGGCGGTACGGTGCACATCGTCATCAACAACCAGATCGGCTTCACCACCTCCGACCCGCGCGATTCGCGCTCCACGCTGTACTGCTCGGACGTGGTCAAGATGATTGAAAGCCCGGTGCTGCACGTCAACGGTGACGACCCCGAGGCCGTGGTGCTGGCCACCCAGCTCGCGCTCGATTTCCGGCTGGAATTTCAGAAAGATGTGGTGGTCGACATCATCTGTTTCCGCAAGCTGGGCCACAACGAGCAGGACACCCCGAGCCTGACCCAGCCGCTGATGTACAAGAAGATTGCGCAGCATCCCGGCACGCGCAAGCTGTATGCCGACAAGCTGTCTGCGCAGGGCCTCGGCGACACGCTGGGCGATGACATGGTCAAGGCCTACCGTGCTGCGCTGGACGAAGGCCGCCACACGGTCGATCCGGTGCTGACCAACTTCAAGAGCAAGTACGCGGTCGACTGGTCCCCGTACCTCAGCAAGCGCTGGACCGATGCCGGGGACACCGCCATCCCGATGGCCGAATGGAAACGCCTGGCCGAACGTGTGACCACCATTCCCTCGACCGTCACGCCGCACCCGCTGGTCAAGAAGGTCTATGACGACCGCGCGGCCATGGGCCGGGGCGACATTCCGGTGGATTGGGGCATGGGCGAGCACATGGCTTTTGCTTCGCTGGTGGCCAGTGGCTATCCGGTACGCCTGTCCGGCGAGGACTGCGGCCGCGGCACCTTCACCCACCGCCATGCGGTGCTGCATGACCAGAACCGCGAGAAGTTCGACGAAGGCACCTACACGGCGTTGCAGCACGTGGCCGAAAACCAGGCCCCGTTTGTCGTCATCGACTCCATCCTGTCGGAAGAGGCGGTGCTGGCGTTCGAATACGGCTACGCATCCAACGACCCCAACACGCTGGTGATCTGGGAAGCGCAGTTCGGCGACT
>DASWYJ010000255.1:0-3703 GCA_036405035.1 Burkholderiaceae bacterium | reverse complement strand
CCCATGGGTGGTTCTCCTCAGGCGGCCACGTGGCGCAGCACGAACACCGTGATCGCCGCAGTGCCCATGAACACCCCCACCGCTGCCAGCGAGCGCGGCGACAGGTTGGACAGGCCACACACCCCATGCCCGCTGGTACAGCCGTTGGCCAGGCCCGCGCCCAGGCCGGTGATGGCGCCAGCCAGCAGCGCCCAGGGCCAGCCGCCCACCAGCGCGGGCGAGCCGCCCCAGCCCTGTGTGGCAGCCAGCACCGCCGCCAGCAGCAGGCGCAGCGTAACCGGGCCGCGTGCCGGCAGCGTGGTGGTGCTGCCGTCCCAGGCGCGCGGGTGGCGCCGCACCCAGGCAAACACCGGCGCCGCCACGGCGATGGCACCGCCCATCACAAAGGCCAGTGCCGGGTTCTAGGCACCGGCCACGTCGAGGAACCCCAGCACATTGGCCGGGTCGGCCATGCCCGACAGCAGCAGCCCCGCGCCAAACACCAGGCCGGCCAGCAGCGCAATGGCAAATCCCATGGGTGGTTCTCCTCAGGCGGCCACGTGGCGCAGCACGAACACCGTGACCGCCGCAGTGCCCATGAACACCCCCACCGCCGCCAGCGAGCGTGGCGACAGGTTGGACAGGCCACACACGCCGTGCCCGCTGGTACAGCCATTGGCCAGGCCCGCGCCCAGGCCGGTGATGGCACCGGCCAGCAGGGCCTAGGGCCAGCCGCCCACCAGCGTGGGGCTGCTGCCCCAGCCCTGGGTGGCGGCCAGCAGCGCCGCCAGCAGCAGGCCGGCAATGAAGCCGGCACGCCAGCCGCGCGGCCCCAGGTCACCGGCGCTGAGTCGGTGCACGATGCCGCTGACGCCGGCGATGCGCCCACTGCCCAGCAGCAGTACGGCGGTGGCCAGGCCGATCAGCAATCCACCCGCGAGTGCGCGGGAAGCGGCTTCCAGTGTGAGCATGGCAACCCCGCTTTCCTCAGAACTTGCGGCCCCACGACACGCCGATCGCGTCTTCCTTCAGGCTGATGTTGGCTTCGCCACCACCAAAGCCGGCGGGCGGGTTGCCGGGCGGAATGGAATTGTTGCCACGCACGGTTTTCTTGGGCGCATGCAGGTAGGAGACGGTGATCTCGTTCTGCTTGTCCAGCGCATAGGTGGCGCCTGCGGTGATGTTGGTCTGCACCACGCCCGGAGCCAGGATGTTGAAGAAGGTCTGGTCACTGCGGATGGGCTGCTGGGCGCGGCTGATGCCGGCGCGTACGGTCAGCTTCGGGTCCACCGCGTATTCGCCGCCCAGTTTCACCACGGTGATGTCGCGCCAGCCGAAGCTCGGGCCGTTGGCTGCGCCCAGCGGCACGCCCTGGAACAGTGCGGCGTTGGTGTTGCCAATGGCGGGCGACTTGCTGTGCAGGATGCGCTGCACGTCCACCGCCAGCGTCAGCTCCTTGCTGGCCTTGATGGCAGCGCCCACGCCGTAGCTGGGCGGTACGTCGAAGCGGCCCTGGTCGGGGAACAGGCCCTTGTACTTGTCGAACTTGCTGAACTTGGTCTTGCTCTGGTAGGTGGCGCCTACTGCGAGGGCCTCGTTCACCTTGCCGTAGTAGCCCACCCGCACGCCAACGCCGGTGGAGGAATCGTTGCCGTTGCCACTCACGTTGGCCGGGCTGGACGACAGCTGGCTGAAGAACGACAGGCCGTTGGCCTTGAAGCGCTGGTAGCCGATGTTGAGTGCCACGCCCAGCGTGTGGTCCGGCGCCACCTTGTAGGCCAGCGTGGGCGAGATGAACAGCTGCTCCAGGTTGATGCCGGCGCGGCCGGTGGCGCCAAAACGGGCGTAGGGGTTGGCGTTCTTGAAGTCGGTGTTCTGGCCGCCGTTGCCAAACACCGCCACGCCCACCGTGACTTCCGGGCTGACGACCTGGCTGTAGCCGAAGTTGGGGATCAGGAAGACCGACTTGCCGTCGCCATTGAACTGCTCGTTCGGGCCAAAGGCGTTGCCAACGATCTCGCCGCGGCGCACCGGCTTGAACACCGCCGCGCCCAGGTCCAGGCGCGAGCCCACCGCGCTCAGCGTGGCGGGGTTGGTGGCGCCGGCCAGCGAATCCTGCGGCAGCGCGATGCCGATGCCGGCAATGCCTTCGGACTTGGTGCCGTAGCCGTGGGCGAAATAACCGTTGGTCGCCTGCGCCTGGCTGGCGGCGAGCAGGGCCGCAGCGACGATCAGGTTGCGCGGGAGGGAGGGTTGCAGTTGCATAGTTTTTTCCTGGGTTGGTTCACCACGGCGGCGGGGCTATCGGTGCCCCTGTGTGGGTCGTATGGCGCCGGTGCAATCCAGTATCTGGCGCAGGTTCCGCAGGGCGAACGACGCAATCGCCATGTGTTCATCACGAAGTCATCCATGGCTGCCGGCGGGGGCTGCGTGCGGCCCGCAGGCGGGGACGATGCTCTCCTATTCTGATAGCGAGCTTTGCAGTATCGGCGCTGGCCAGGGGCCGGAAACATGCCAGAAATGGTGCGCCACGGTGCTGGAGAGGGATCCGCGTGCTGCCGTGGCGTGTGCAGCGAAACGGGCCGGGAGGTGCAGCCCTCGCCTGTTGCAAAAAACCATCAGGCGCCGGTGTACGCTTGCCGCGTGACAGCACCACTGCCCGTTCTCTACTCGTTCCGACGCTGCCCCTACGCCATGCGGGCCCGGCTGGCGCTGGCCAGTGCAGGCGTGACCTGCGAGTTGCGCGAAGTGGTGCTGGCGCACAAGCCGCAGGCGCTGCGCGCGGCATCAGCCAAGGCCACGGTGCCGGTGCTCGTGTTGCCCGATGGGCGGGTGCTGGACCAGAGCCTGGACATCATGTTGTGGGCATTGCGCGGGAACGATCCGGAAAACTGGCTGCTGCCGGGCGAAGGTGGCCTGGACGCCATGCTGGCGCTGATTGCCGATTGCGACGGTGGCTTCAAGCGCCATCTGGACGGCTACAAGTACCCGGAGCGCGGCAACTCCGGCATTCCCGCTGCCGACCACCGGCTGCAGGCCGTTGCCTATCTGCAGCAACTGGAAACCCGGCTTCATGCCGCCCCCTGGCTGTTTGGCCACCATGCGGCGCTGGCCGACATGGCCATCTTTCCGTTCGTGCGGCAGTTCGCCCATGTCGACCGCGCATGGTTTGCCGCGCAACCTTGGCCCCGGCTGCAAGCATGGCTGGACGGCCTGCTGGCCTCCGGGCGGTTTGCGCAGGTCATGCTGCGGCCACCGACCTGGGACGAAATCGGTCCCGGCGCGCTTTTTCCGCAGCAGGCTCCATAACAAGGATCCCAAGGATCCACGGATCACCCCGCGCGCACCGTTGCGCCCCCCGAAACTGGCGGCCGTGCTGGGCTCGTGGGGCTGAAACGGGGCGGCTGCGGCCTGCCAATGCCCCAGTACCAGCGGCCCCGCCAGGCCCATGGCACACTTTGCCCGCGTGACCGATTCCCCTCCCCCGTCCACCCTTCCCCGTGGTGCAGTAACCGCCCTTTCCATTGCCGCCTTTGCCAGCGGCATTTCACTGCGCGTGACCGACGCCATGCTGCCGCGCCTGGCCGGCGACTTTGCGCTGTCGCTGGGCGATGCGGCGCTGGTGATCACGGTGTTTTCGGTGGCCTATGGTTTTGCGCAGCTGCTGTTTGGCCCCATGGGCGACCGCTTTGGCAAATACCGGGTGATTGCGCTGGGCTGCGTG
>DASWYJ010000254.1:0-4164 GCA_036405035.1 Burkholderiaceae bacterium | reverse complement strand
GCCGCAATAGTCACCGACGCCAAGGACGTTACCGATGCAGATCGAAACCCCACCCTCCGCCAAGCCCTACGACAAGCCCGAGGGCGAACGCCGTGGCATCGTCATCGTCAACACCGGCGACGGCAAGGGCAAAAGCACCGCCGCCTTCGGCCTCGCGCTGCGCGCCCATGGCCGCAAGCATGTGCACGGCAAGGACGTGAAGATTTTCCAGTTCATGAAGGTGCCCACCGCGCGCTTTGGCGAGCACCGCATGTTCGAGCAGATCGGCATTCCCATCGAGGGCCTGGGTGATGGCTTTTCCTGGAAAAGCCAGGACCTGGAGCATTCGGCGCAGCTCGCCCGCAATGGCTGGCAAAAGGCCAAGGCCGCCATTTTGAGCGGCGACTACTTTCTTGTTGTGCTGGACGAACTGACCTACCCGCTGATCTACGGCTGGATGCCGCTGGACGACGTGCTGTTGACACTGCGCGAGCGGCCGAAGGACGTGCATGTGGTCATCACCGGCCGGCGCTGCCCGCCCGAGATCATTGAGTTGGCCGACACCGTGACGGAGATGACCAAGGTCAAGCACGCGTTCAACGCCGGCATTCCAGCGCAGCGTGGCATTGAAGACTGAGATGAACACCGATCAGGCGTTTGCGCCGGAAGAAACGGCCGCCGTCTACCGCGCGATTGCCGAGCGGCGTGACATGCGGCATTTCAGCGGCGGCCAGGTGGAGCCCGCGGTGCTGCTGCGGCTGCTGCAGGCCGCGCACCAGGGACCGAGTGTGGGTTTCATGCAGCCCTGGCGTTTTCTGCGCATCACCGATGCCGCGTTGCGCCAGAAACTGTTTGAGGTGGTGGAGCACGAACGGGTGCTGACCGCCCGCGCCCTGGGCCAGCGCGAAGACGAGTTCATGTGCCTCAAGGTGCACGGTGTGCTGGACGCGGCCGAGCTGCTGGTGGTGGCGCTGGCCGACGGGCGCGAGGCCCATGTGTTCGGCCGGCGCACCTTGCCGCAGATGGACCTGGCTTCGGCCGCCTGCGCCATCCAGAACCTGTGGCTGGCCGCGCGTGCCGAAGGGCTGGGCATGGGCTGGGTCTCGCTGTTCGATCCGGCCGAGGTGGCGCGCCTGCTGGGCATGCCCGCAGGTGCCGAGCCCGTCGCCTTGCTCTGCCTCGGGCCAGTGGCGGAGTTCTATGCCGAGCCCATGCTGCAGCGGGAACGCTGGGCCCGCCGCGCACCGCTGTCGGCGGTGCTGTTCGACAACCAGTGGGGCCAGCCCGCGCAAGGCCTGGGCGATGTCGATGCCCGGTGACGTGGCGCTGGTGCTGGCTGGCGCGCTGCTGCTGGCCCTGCTGATCGACCGGCTGTGGGGTGAACCTCCCGCCGTGGTGCATCCGGTGGTGGGCGTGGGCCACTACCTCGGCGCGGTGGGCCGGTACCTGCCCGATCTGCCGCCGTGGGCGGCGTACTTGGGCGGGGCACTGGCCTGGTGTGCCGGGGTTGGGGTGCTGGGTGGCCTGGCTTGGTGGTTGCAACAGGCAGTTTTGCAGCACCTCGCAGTGTGGCTGGCGGTGCCGGTGCTGGCGCTGCTGCTCAAGCCGCTGTTGGCCTGGCGCATGCTGCGCGACGAAGTGTTGGCGGTGGAAGACGCGCTCGCCATGTCGCTCGATGCCGGGCGGCAGCGCCTGTCGCGCATCGTCAGCCGCGACACCCGGGCATTGAGCGAAACCGAGGTACGCGAGAGCGCCATCGAGACGCTGGCCGAGAACCTCAATGATTCCGTGGTGGCGCCGGTCTTCTGGTTCGTGCTGCTGGGCCTGCCGGGTGCGGTGGTCTACCGCTTTGCCAATACGGCCGACGCGATGTGGGGCTACCGCGGCATGCACAACGGACGGTATTGGGAATGGGCCGGCAAATGGGCAGCGCGGGCCGACGATGTGCTGTCGTGGCTGCCGGCGCGCGTCACCGCGCTGCTGTTGGGGCTCGTGGTCCGTCGCATGCGATGGTCTGCACTGCCCGTGGAGGCCCGCCGCACGCCGTCGCCCAACAGCGGCTGGCCGATGGCCGCCATGGCCCTGGCGCTGCAGGTGCGGCTGGGCAAGCCCGGCGCCTATGTGCTGCATGCGCAGGGCAGGGCGCCGGTGGCTGCGGACACCGCTGCAGCCCTCATTTATGCATCAAAATCGGTTCTGGCCAGCGCTGTTGCTGGCAGTATTGCTATTCTTTTTATACCAATGTGGGGGCCGTTGAATGGCTAACGTGCCGAACGTCAGCATGCGTGTGCATGGCGGGAACGACCTGCTGGGCCAGCCGGAGATCGAGTTCTCCAGCAATGCCAATGCCTGTGGGCCCTGCCCGGTGGCACTGCAGGCCATCCACCAGGTGGACCCCAGCTACTACCCCGAGTCGGGCTACCTCACGCTGCGCCGGCAGCTTGCCGATTTCCACGGCGTGGACATGGGGCGGCTCCTCATTGCTGCCAGCGGCAGCGAGTTCATTACCCGCATCACGGCACTGGTTGCAACGCAGGGCAGCGGGGCAGTCTGGCTGCCGCAGCACGCCTATGCCGACTACGCCACGGCCGCCAGTGCCTACCAGTTGCCCCGCGCTGCCACGCCGGATGGGGCCGCGCTGGTCTGGTGCTGCGACCCGACCAGCCCGCTGGGCCAGACAGACGAACTGCTGGCCCGCGTGGGTGAACTGCAAGGCACGGTCGTGCTCGACCGCGCCTACGAGCCGCTGCGGCTCGTAGGCGCTCTGCCTATCGACCAGGCCGCGCTCGACCGCGTCTGGCAGCTCTGGACTCCGAACAAGGTGCTGGGCCTGCCCGGCATCCGCGCTGCCTACGCCATCGCCCCGGTGGGCGCGCAGCCCCAGGTGCAGCAGATGCAGCAGCTCGCCGCATCGTGGCTGCTCGGCGCCCACGGCATCGCGATGCTGGAAGCGTGGATGACGGACGAAACCCGGGCTTGGGTGCAGGACAGCCTGGCCACCCTGCGCGCATGGAAGGTGCAGCAGATCGCGCTGTGCACATCGCTGGGCTTCGCCTGCCTGCCCAGCCTGGCCAATTTCTTCACTGCCCGCCTGCCGGGTGCGGAAGACCCGGTGGCCCTGCGCCAACGCATCGCGCGGGTACGCGCCGCCAGCGTCAAGCTGCGCGACGCCACCTCCTTCGGCCTGCCTGGCCATGCGCGGCTCAGCGTGCAGTCGCCCGAAGCGCAGGCGGCGCTGCGCAACGCATGGGTGGCCTCGGCATGAGTACGAACAGAGCCAAAGCGGTCATGGTGCTGGGTACCACCAGCGGCGCCGGTAAAAGCTGGCTTACCACCGCGCTGTGCCGCTGGTACGCGCGCCAGGGCCTGAAAGTGGTGCCGTTCAAGGCGCAGAACATGAGCAACAACGCACGCGTGGTGGCCGGTGGCGAGATCGGCAGCGCGCAGTACTTCCAGTCGCTCGCCGCCAACGCCGTGCCCGATGTGCGGATGAATCCGCTGCTGCTCAAGCCCGAGGCCGACACCCGCAGCCAGGTCGTGCTGATGGGCCAGGTGCACGCCGAGCTGTCGCGCATGGAGTGGCGTGGCCGCAGCGCCTCGGTGTGGCCGCTGGTGGCGCGCGCGCTGGACGAACTGCGGGCCGAAAACGACGTGGTGGTGCTCGAAGGCGCCGGCTCGCCGGCCGAGATCAACCTGAAGGCGTCGGACATCGTCAACATGCGCAGCGCGCAACACGCCAACGCGCAGTGCCTGCTGGTCACGGACATCGACCGCGGCGGCGCCTTCGCCCACCTCTACGGCACCTGGGCCATGCTGCCGGCCGAAGAGCAGGCGCTGATTAAGGGCTTTGTGCTGAACAAGTTTCGCGGCGATGCGGGGCTGCTGGCACCCGGCCCGCAGATGCTGCAGGACCTGACCGGCGTGCCCACCGTGGCCACACTGCCCATGTTCTGGCAGCACGGCCTGCCCGAAGAAGACGGCGTCTTCGACGACCGCACCACGGCGGCGGGCGCGGCGGTGCACACCACCATCGCCATCGTCGCCTACCCCCGCATCAGCAACCTCGACGAGTTCCAGCCGCTCAAGAACATACCCGGCGTGCAGGTGAAATGGGTGCGCAGCCCGGCGGAAATAGCTGGGGCCGACTGGGTCATCCTGCCCGGCTCCAAACACACCAGCGGCGAT
>DASWYJ010000253.1:0-2303 GCA_036405035.1 Burkholderiaceae bacterium | reverse complement strand
GCACCCGGCTGCACGGCCTGGCCCGGAGCCTGCTGGGGCTGGTGGCGTGAGTGCGCCCGCCGCACCCCGGGCGGCGCCGCCCGGCGGCGCGTACACGCCGGTGCTGGTGCACCGGGGCATGGCCTGGGTCAGTGCCCAGCTGCCGCGGCAGGACGGCGTGGTGGTGGGGGTGGGCAAGGTCGGTGTCGGCATCGACCTGCCCGCGGCCCGGGAACTGGCGCGCCTGAGCGCGCAGCAGTGCCTGGTCGCGCTGCAGGAAACACTGGGCGATCTGCAGCGGGTGGAGCAGGTGCTGCAGCTCACCGGCTACGTGGCCGCCGCGCCGGGTTTCCTGCAGCTGTCGCAGGTGGTCGACGGCGCCAGCGAGTGGCTGCTCGCGCAGCTGGGCGCGCGGGGCCGGCATGCGCGCACCACCGTGGGTGTGGCCGAGCTGCCGCGGGGTGTGGCCGTCGAGGTGGCTCTGGTGGTAGCGGTGCGCGAGTAGGGCCGGTGAAGAGGCGCAGCCGGGTGGCTTTGCCGCGCTTTCTCAGGGCGCCTGCTTGCCGGCACGCTCCGGTGGGCACCGCGAGCGGGCGGCTGCCAGCACACGGCCCTGGCCGTCCTGCACCCAGCCAATGACCTGCAGCCGCTGCGGGTCGCTGCCCTCGGGAATGCCGAGCGGGCGCGATTCGGCAAACCCTTGCCCCGCCGCCGGCTGGTCCCAGCGGGTCACGAGCAGATTGCGCGCGAGGGTACGGGCCACCGGTGTGCCGGCGGTGCCGGCCGGCACCGCTTCTGCCAGCAGCAGCCACAGCGTCCACGGGCCAGCGGCCAGGGGCGCCTGCGGCTGCACATGGATCGATGCACCGACATAGCCGCCGAGCGGCACGCCATGCGCAACCCGCAGCCGTACCGGCGCGCGCCGCGCCAGGGCGTGGCGCACTTCGGTGCTGCGGGCCGGTGGTGGATGCTGCAGCGCCGCCAGCCGCTCCGCACCGTCGCGGTAGGCGGCCGCAGCCAGCGGCGCGTCGTCGCCCTGCGCGGAGGGCACGATCCAGTCGATGGGCACCGCGCCAGCAGGCAAGGGCGCTGGCCGCGTGGTCCAGCAGGTGGCGCAATCGGCGCTGAGAAAACGTTCCACCAGCCGCCGCGGCATGGGCTGGCCATCGCTGCTGCACAGCGGCGCTCCCCGGGCCGGGGCCATGGCGAGCAGGGCCAGCAGCGGGAGCAGCAGCCGGACGAGGGCGCGTGGCGGATGCATGGGTGGTGGGCTTTCAGCTTTCTACAATGGGGCCATGTTTCCAGAAGTCGCGCACGCCTCTCCGCTCTTGCACAGCCTGAACCCGGAGCAGCGTGCTGCCGTCGCCCTGCCGGGCGAGCACGCCCTGATTCTCGCGGGTGCCGGTTCCGGCAAGACCCGGGTGCTCACCACCCGCATCGCCTGGCTGCTGCAGACCGGGCAGGTGTCGCCGGGCGGCGTGCTGGCCGTGACCTTCACCAACAAGGCTGCCAAGGAAATGATGACCCGGCTGGGCGCGATGCTGCCGGTGAACGTGCGCGGCATGTGGATCGGCACCTTCCACGGCCTGTGCAACCGCTTCCTGCGGGCGCACTACAAGCTGGCCAACCTGCCGCAGGGCTTCCAGATCCTCGACACGCAGGACCAGCTGAGCGCGATCAAGCGGCTGATGAAGCAGTTCAATATCGACGACGAGCGCTTCCCGGCCAAGCAGACGCTGTATTTCATTGCCGGCTGCAAGGAAGACGGCCTGCGCCCGGCGGCGGTGGAAGCCCGCGACCCGGAAACCCGCAAGAAGATCGAGATCTACCAGCTCTACGAAGACCAGTGCCAGCGCGAGGGCGTGGTCGATTTCGGCGAGCTGATGCTGCGCAGCTACGAGTTGCTGCGCGACAACGATCCCATTCGCGAGCACTACCAGCGCCGCTTCCGGCACATCCTGATCGACGAGTTCCAGGACACCAACAAGCTGCAGTACGCCTGGATCAAGCTGCTGGCGGGCCAGGCCACTGGCGGCGGTGGCGCGGTGTTTGCCGTGGGCGACGATGACCAGAGCATTTACGCTTTCCGCGGCGCGCGGGTCGGCAACATGGCCGACTTCGTGCGCGAGTTTGTGGTGCAGCACCAGATCAAGCTGGAGCAGAACTACCGCAGCTTCAGCAACATCCTCGATTCGGCGAATGCGCTGATCAGCCACAACAGCCGCCGCCTGGGCAAGAACCTGCGCACCACGCAGGGCGCGGGCGAGCCCGTGCGCGTGTACGAAGCCAGCTCTGACCTGGCGGAGGCGCAGTGGATGGTCGAT
>DASWYJ010000252.1:0-3343 GCA_036405035.1 Burkholderiaceae bacterium | reverse complement strand
GAACCGCTCAGCCCGGTAATCACCACCAGCTGGTTGCGCGGAATATCGAGGTCGATGTTCTTCAGGTTGTGGGTGCGCGCACCCCGGATGCTGATGCGCTGGCCCATGGCGTGGCCCAGATAGCGGCCTTCTTCGCTGCGTGCGATGGTGGTACCGTCGGTCAAGGAATTCAAGGTGGTACAGCCCCAAGTCAACCGGCCATCATAATGAAAGCCGCCCGGTTTTGCTGTGGCCTGGCCCGCAGACGCCGCCCCGGCGCCCACAATCGCGGACAATACCCGCTGTTTTTCGCCCGAGCCCCGGATTCCCCCCCACCGTGTCCGCCCCCACCCTGCCCCCCACTCCTGCCGTGCCCGCCAGCCGCATGACGCCGCTGGAACGCCGCGCCAGCGGCTCGCTGGCCACCATCTTCGCGCTGCGCATGCTGGGCCTGTTCCTGGTCCTGCCGGTGTTTGCGCTCGAAGCCGCCCGCTACCCCGGCGGCGATGACCCGGCGCTGGTCGGGCTGGCCATGGGCATCTACGGCCTGACCCAGGGGCTGCTGCAAATCCCCTTTGGCATGGCCTCGGACCGGCTGGGCCGCAAGCGGGTCATCATTGCCGGGCTGGTGGTTTTTGCGCTGGGCAGCTTCATTGCCGCCGGTGCGAGCAGCCTGGGCTGGCTGGTGGCCGGCCGTGCGCTGCAGGGCGCAGGCGCCATTTCGGCGGCTGTCACCGCGCTGCTGGCCGACCAGACCCGCGACACGGTGCGCACCAAGGCCATGGCCCTGGTGGGCGCCAGCATCGGGCTGATGTTTGCGCTGGCGCTGGTGGCGGCGCCGCTGCTGGCCGCGCAGATCGGCCTGGCGGGCCTGTTTGCGCTCACCGGCGGGCTGGCACTGGCCGGTATTGCGGTGGTGGTGTGGTGGACACCGCCGGAGCCGGTGGAGCACAAGAACCAGCCCCGGGGCCGGCTGGCCGAGGTATTGACCCACGGCGCGCTGCTGCGGCTCGATTTTGGTGTGTTTGTGCTGCATGCGGTGCAGCTGGCGATGTGGGTAGCTATTCCGGCGCTGCTGGTGCGCGCCGGCCTGCCACAAGACCACCACTGGCAGGTCTATCTGCCGGCGGTGCTGGCGTCGTTCTTCGTGATGGGTGCCACGCTGTTTCCGCTGGAGCGCCGCGGCTACCTGCGGGCGGTGTTCCTCGTGGCCATCGGCCTGATCGGCCTGGTGCAGCTGGGCCTGCTGCTGGCCACGCGGCAGCCAGGCATTCCGGCGCTGGCCGCGCTGCTGTTCATCTTTTTCTGCGGCTTCAATGTGCTGGAGGCCAGCCAGCCCAGCATGGCCTCGCGGGTGGCGCCCCCGCATGCGCGTGGCGCCGCACTGGGCGTGTACAACACACTGCAGTCCATCGGCTTCTTCGTGGGGGGCGCGGCGGGCGGCTGGCTCGCCAAGAATACCGGCCCGGAAGGCCTGTTTGCGGCCTGCACCGGCCTGATGCTGCTGTGGCTGCTGGTGGCCTGGCCCATGAGCGCGCCGCAAACCGCACGGCCGGCGGCCACGCCCGCAGCCGGCGCACAAACGACATAATCATTGCATTCTGGAGGAGTTTCCATGGCATCCGTCAACAAGGTCATCATCGTCGGCAACCTGGGCCGCGACCCCGAAATGCGCAGCTTCCCCAGCGGCGACCGCGTGGCCAACGTCACCATCGCCACCACCGACCGGTGGAAGGACAAGCAGAGCGGCGAGATGAAGGAAGCCACCGAATGGCACCGCGTGGTGTTCAACGGCCGGCTGGCCGAGATTGCCGGCGAGTACCTGCGCAAGGGCTCGCAGGTGTATGTAGAGGGCAGCCTGCGCACCCGCACGTGGACCGACAACGCTGGCGTGGAAAAGTACACCACCGAGATCCGCGCCGACCAGATGCAGATGCTCGGCAGCCGCCAGGGCATGGGCGCACCGTCGTCCGACGATGACGGTGGTGGTAGCGGTGGCTACAGCCGCGCAGCGGCGCCCGCCCCCCGCGCCGCTGCGCCGGCACCGCGCCAGGCGGCGGCCAAACCGTCGAGCGGCTTCGACGATATGGATGATGACATTCCGTTCTAGGATTTACCTTTACTAAAACGGTAAATAAAGAGCCCTGAGTGATTACCACCTAGGGCTTTTTTCTTGTTTACGTTGTTCTCGGCGGTTTTAGTCTTGTCCTCGTTGCGGGCTACCTTTCGAGGCTTGTCAATAAAGAAAAGTGACTGATGCTCGATATAGGGGCGCTGATCGGTTGCAACCGTCTCAGACTGATCAACACTGCCTCCTGCCTAGCGGCTACTGCGTGCCCGTGGCTGTCTTTGGCTCCGCCAACTTGAGCGACAGCTATGCAGCGGTAGCGGTAGCGGTAGCGGTCATCTACTTCGATGGTACGAAGGTCGGACTCCTCCACAAAGCAGGCCTAGGCCTAGTGACCAAAACCGGTCACTCCTCAGTACTTCATGCCTCTCGCACGACGATGACGTGATGATTAGAATCGACATCCTTCACCAGAAGCCGCCACCCCTCTATCGCTGACATCGTGCCTTCGGCCCACAGCCCAACTGGTCGTTCAACGCGGACGCCGCTACAGGCCATGCCTTCGGCATTCTCATGGACTGTAGCGGTGCCCTCCGCACTTCGTGCTCCGGCGCCGGGCAATTAGGGCGTTAGGCATCAGAAAGACACTGTGGCCACTTGGAATCCCGGCTTCGAACCGTCGGTGCTCACCGAGCGCATTGAGCAGACGAAATCTGTCTCTAGCGACGGCAAGGCGTCATTTTCTGGGTTCGCACACACCGAACATGCCGCAGTGCTAGCATCCATGCTCCGCCTCAACGGAGAGATTCCAGAGAACGAGGCTAAAAGGCTGCTCAATCGAGCATGCTTTGCCGCCGCGGCGGCCGGGAAGGTCACGCCTGACTCCCTGCGTGCGCACGCTGACGCGCTGGAGCGGACTTACCTCAGTACGCCAAAATCTAGATTCCGACTGATTACAAGCATCTCCGCCAACTTTGCTTCTTCTCCCGTTGCTATTCGAAACGGCACTGCCGAACTCCGATATGGCCTACGGCCCAGTCGAAGCGCGGAAATGGCTCATGCGGAAAAGGTTAAGGATGCAGAGCATTCAATCTACGGCAGTCTGCCAACCTTCTACGCGCCTGTTCATGCACTCGTAAGCGCAAGGAACCCTGAAGAAGCAGCTACGCAGGCTTTGGATCAGATAGATCTCTTTCGCGCAATCTGGAACTTCTGGAAGAACAGGTCTCAGAGCATTCGGATTTCGTCAGGCAAGCGTTCACCGGTGAACACTCTCGTCCTTGGCCCGCTGCATAC
>DASWYJ010000251.1:0-3088 GCA_036405035.1 Burkholderiaceae bacterium | reverse complement strand
CTACCTACAATTCGCATTCCCGCGGTGGGGCTGCAGGCGGCCCCGCCTGCGCCACTGCATTGCAGCGCTGCTGCCGTTTCCATCCATGTTGCGCCGCTGGCTGCCCCCCTCCCTGCTGTTGCTGATCGCGCTGCTGCTGGCCCTGCCGGTGCTGGCAGTGCTGGCCTCGTGGGCGCAATGGACACCCGAGGCCGGGCAGATCCTGACCGCCATGGCCAGCACTGTGCTCCCGGAGTACCTGGGCGCCACGCTGGTGCTGTGCGCCAGCGTGGCGGTGGGCGTGGCCGTGGTGGGCACGGGCACGGCGGTGGCGGTCACGCTGTTCGAATTCCCGGGCCGGCGCCTGCTGGCGTGGGCGCTGCTGCTGCCGCTGGCCATTCCAGCCTATGTGGTGGCCTATGCCAGCACCGATTTCCTGCAGTACAGCGGCCCGCTGCAAACCTGGCTGCGTGCCAGCTTTGGCCTGCAGGGCCGCGTGTTCCCCGAGGTGCGCAGCCTGGGCGGCGCGGCCTGGGTCTTCACCTTCGCGCTCTACCCCTATGTGTATCTGCTGGCGCGCACCGCACTGGCCGAGCGCGGCAGCCACCTGATGGAAGCGGCCCGCCTGCTCGGCGCGCCGCTGGGCCGGCGCATCCGCGAAGTGGCGTTGCCGCTGGCCCGCCCGGCGGTGGCGGCTGGTGTGGCACTGGCGCTGATGGAAACGCTGGCCGATTTCGGCGTGGTGAGCTACTTCGGCGTGCAGACCTTCACCGCCGGCATCTACAAGGCCTGGCTGGCCATGGACAACCGGCTTGCCGCCGCGCAGCTGGCCACGCTGCTGCTGGCCTTCGTGGCGCTGTTGCTGTGGCTGGAGCAGCGGGCGCAGCGGCGCATGCGGTTTGCCGCCGGCCGCGGTGCCCGGCCTACCGCACACGAGGCGCAGCCGGTGCGGCTGCAGGGTGCGCAGGCCGGGCTGGCGCTGGTGGTGTGTGCGCTGCCGGTGCTGCTGGGGTTTGTGCTGCCGGTGCTCTTCATGCTGCGGCCGCTGCTGGCGGCGCTGGCCGACGGCGAGGCGCTGCCCTGGGCGCGTTTTGCCGAATGGGCGCGCAACAGCGTGCTGCTCGGGGCCGGCAGTGCGGTGCTGGCGGTGGCGGTGGCCCTGGCGCTGGCCTTTGCGGTGCGCCGCTCGGCCAGCCGGCTGGCGCGCGGTGCGGCGGCGCTGGTGGGGCTGGGCTATGCGGTGCCGGGCGCGGTGATTGTGGTGGGCCTGCTGCTGCCGGTGGGCTGGCTGCAGGCGGCGTTTCCGCAGAGCGGCGTGGGCTACCTCGTCACGGCCACGGTGCTGGGCATTGTGTGGGCCTACCTGGTGCGCTTTTGTGCGGTGGCGCTGCAGGCGCTGCGCAGCGGCTATGCGCGCATTCCGGCCAGCCTTGATGATTCGGCCCGCATGCTGGGCAGTGGCGGCGCCGGCCTGTTGCTGCGGGTGCACTGGCCGCTGCTGCGGCGCTCCACCGCCGCCGCTGCGCTGCTGGTGTTTGTCGATGTGATGAAGGTGCTGCCCGCCACGCTGGTGCTGCGCCCCTTCAACATGGACACGCTGGCCGTGGTGGCCTACCAGCTTGCGCGCGACGAGCGGCTGGGCGAGGCCGCGCTGCCCTCGCTGGCGCTGGTGCTGGTGGGGCTGCTGCCGGTGCTGTTGCTGAGCCGGACCGCCAGTCGCTCATGAATTCATAGCGAACTATTGAGGAATGGCAATGGCCACTGGCCGAAAATACTTTGAAAAAATGGTCAAATGACCTTCAGGGCGTTTCCGCACCTTCCACGAGGAAACGCACGCGGCGCACGCCCTGCCATTCATCCGCATCCAGCCGAAACGCCAGCTTCACCCGCGGCGGCAGCGGCTCGGTGTGGCCGAACCAGATGCCGTCCACCGGCTGGCCCTGGTGTTTGAGTTTCAGCGCCAGGTGTTTTTCGCCCACCAGCCGCTGCGACACCACCTCCAGCTCTTCGCTGAACACCGGCGGCGCAAAGCCCTGGCCCCAGACTTCGTGGTGCAGCGCATCGACCAGATCGGCGCGGCGGTATTCGGGCAGCAGCGCGCCGTCGGTTTCCAGCCGGCGGGTGAGGGTGGCGGTGTCGAGCCATTCCTGCGCGACCTGGGTCAGCGCTTCCTCGAACACATCGAGCTGGTCGGCCGCCACGGTGCAGCCGGCGGCCATGGCGTGGCCGCCAAAACGCAGCAGCACGCCGGGGTAGCGCTTGGCCACCAGGTCGAGCGCGTCGCGCAGATGGAAGCCGGGGATGGAGCGGCCCGAGCCCTTGAGTTCGTCTTCCTTGCCCGGCGCGCTGCTGGCGGCAAACACAAAGGTGGGGCGGTGCAGCTTGTCCTTGATGCGGGCGGCCACGATGCCGACCACGCCTTCGTGGAAATCAAGGTCGAACACGCAGATGGCGGGCGGTGGCTCGTCGCCTTCGTCAAACAGGCTGTCCACGATGGCGAAGGCCTGCTCGCGCATGTCACCCTCGATCTCGCGGCGCTCGCGGTTGATGCCATCCAGCGCGGCGGCGAGTTCGGCGGCGCGGCCGGCGTCGTCGGTCAGCAGGCATTCGATGCCCAGCGTCATGTCGGCCAGCCGGCCGGCGGCGTTGATGCGCGGTCCGAGCGCAAAGCCGAAGTCGAAGCTGGTGGCGCGCTGCGCGGTGCGGCCGGCCGCGCTGAACAGCGCCGCCAGCCCGGCCGGCAGGTGCCCGGCGCGGATGCGCTTCAGGCCCTGGGCCACCAGCCGGCGGTTGTTGGCGTCGAGCTTCACCACGTCGGCCACGGTGCCGAGGGCCACCAGCGGCAGCAGCGTGTCGAGCTTGGGCTGCACCGGGGCCGTGCCGGACGCCGCATCGGCAAAGGTGCCGCGGCGGCGCAGCTCGGCGCGCAGCGCCAGCAGCACATAGAACATCACACCCACGCCGGCTATCGATTTGCTCTCGAACGTGCAGCCCGGCTGGTTGGGGTTGACGATGACCTCTGCCTGCGGCAACGCGGGGCCGGGCAGATGGTGGTCGGTCACCAGCACCTGCAGGCCCAGCGCGCGGGCCTCGGTCACGCCGTCCACGC
>DASWYJ010000250.1:0-2276 GCA_036405035.1 Burkholderiaceae bacterium | reverse complement strand
CGACCTGCGCAGCCTGATCCGCGGCGTGCCGCCCGGCCAGGCCAGCGAGGACATCCTGGCCTCCGCCATCGGCCACATCTGGCAGGGCCGCACCGACCGCTACTCCGAACTGCGCGCCAGCCTGCCCGCCGATGCCGGCGGCGGTGCACGGCGCGTGGAAATGAGCTACATCGGCGGCTGACCAGGCGCACTCCGCGCTCCTTGCCGCACCCTGCCCCGATTTCCGTGCGGCGCCCGTTCGCCCGGCCCTGCCCCCACCCGCCCTGTGTGTACTGCGCTGCAGCAGGCAGTGCCTCTACACTCATGAAAACGCCTGTTCCGGGCGTGTTTCTGGACACGGAATGATTCACAGCAGTTCCATCACCGGCGTCGTGCTGGCCGGCGGCCGCGGTTCCCGCATGGGCGGGGTCGACAAGGGCCTGCAGAACTTCAACGGCCTGCCGCTGGCGCTGCAGGCGCTGCTGCGGCTGCAGTTGCAGGTGGGCCATTGCCTGGTCAATGCCAACCGCAACCTCGCGGCCTACGAATCCTTCGGCGCGCCGGTCTGGCCCGATGGCATGGCCGACTACGCCGGTCCGCTGGCCGGATTTCTCACCGCGCTGGAACACTGCGAAACCCCCTGGCTGGCCACCGTGCCCTGCGACAGCCCGCTGTTCCCCACCGATCTGGTGGCGCGGCTGGCCGCCGCCGCCGAGCGCGAGCAGGCCGAGATCGCCATGGTGGCCGCCCGCGAGGAAGACGGCCAGCTCCGCGCCCAGCCGGTGTTCTGCCTGTTGCAGGTGGGCCTGCTCGAAAGCCTGCTGCGCTTCACCCAGCAAGGAGGCCGCAAGATCGACGCCTGGACCGCCCAGCATCGCCAGGTGCTGGTGCCGTTCGACCAACCGGGCGACGACCCGCGCGCCTTTTTCAATGCCAACACGCTGGCCGAACTGCACCGGCTGGAACAGACCTGAGCGGATGCGCCGATGAAAACCGTTGCAGACATAGCCGCCACGCTGCAGGGCTACGACCCGCAGGCGCTGTCGGTTCCCGACGTCAATGCCTTCCTCGCACAGCTGGTGTCGCCGGTGGAAGACACCGAGCAGGCCGGCATCTTCGATGCGCTGGACCGCGTGCTGGCCAGCGACCTGGTGTCGCCGCTCAACGTGCCGCCCCACGACAACTCGGCGATGGACGGCTATGCCTTCGACGGCGCCGCGCTGTCGGCAGGCCCGGCGCCGCTGGTGCTGCGGGTGGTGGGCACCGCCTTTGCCGGCACCGCCTGGCAGGGCCGGGCCGGGCCGGGCGATTGTGTGAAGGTCATGACCGGCGCCATCATGCCCGCCGGGCTCGACACCGTGGTGCCGCTGGAGCTGGTGCAGCTGGCCGGCGACCAGGTGCATGTTCCCGCCGGCGCGCTGCAGCGTGGCGACAACCGCCGCTTTGCCGGCGAAGACATCCGCGCCGGCAGCGTGGCGCTGGCCCGCGGCACCCGGCTCACCCCCGCCGCGCTGGGCCTGGCGGCGAGCCTGGGCATTGCGCAGCTCACGGTGGTGCGCCGCCTGCGGGTGGCCTATTTCTCCACCGGCGACGAAATCCTCAGTGTGGGCGAACCGCCGCGCGAGGGTGCGGTCTACGACAGCAACCGCTACACCGTCTTCGGGCTGCTGCGGCGCATGGGCATCGACGTGCTCGACCTCGGCGTGGTGCCCGACGCGCCGGCACAGCTGGAAGCCGCCTTCACCCACGCCGCGGCGCAGGCCGACGCCATCATCACCAGCGGCGGCGTCAGCATGGGCGAGGCCGACTACACCAAGGCCATGATGCACAAGCTGGCCGGCGATGTGGGCGGCGTGGCCTTCTGGCGCATCGCCATGCGGCCGGGCCGGCCGATGGCGGTGGGCCGGATCGCCCGCCCCCATGCGCCGCCTGGCGCCATTTCTGAAGCCAAATCGGCCTCTGGCCAGTGTGGAACATACGCAAATAGCTCCCAAAATGAGAGCGCCATTTTGTTCGGCCTGCCCGGCAATCCGGTGGCGGTGATGGTCACTTTTCTCGCCTTCGTGCGGCCGGCGCTGCTGCAGATGATGGGCAACACCACCGCCGCACCACCGCTGCTGCGCGCGCGCAGCCTGGAAGCCATGCGCAAGAAGCCAGGCCGCACCGAATACCAGCGCGGCACGGTCAGCACCGCGCCCGACGGCACGCTGCAGGTCCGCACCACCGGCAACCAGGGCTCGGGCGTGCTCAGCTCCATGGTGCAGGGCAACGGCCTGATCGTGCTGCACCACGGCCAG